>JACUUU010000185.1 GCA_014859065.1 Anaerolineales bacterium | reverse complement strand
GGACGTTTGTCATCCGGTACGGAGGGATAGTAAGCAAAGGCGTCATCATAAGCATCGGCAGCCGCCACGTAATCTTCCAAGGCTACCAGGCTGGTACCCAGGTTCAACTTGGCGTAATAACGGTCGACTCCTTCCAAGGTTTCAATCTCTCGAAGAGCTCGAAATGCCGCTGCCTGATATCCGTATGTTGGATCTATGTGTGGACCAAGGACGTGCATCAATGTGTTTTCTCTCTCAGGAGGATAAACGATCACGTAGACGAAATTGAAATCTCGCCAGCGTGATTCGAGGTGTTCGTATGAATATATTTTATTAGCCCCCAGCAAGGAGTCTTGGGTAATAAAGTTCTTGGCAGCCTCGTCGTAACCGCTGACAGTGACAAAATGACCTACCCAGTATTCATCCGGCTTATAGTAACCTATTTCGATGATGACCGGAAAACCGGCCGCGACGAGACCCTTTAGCAATTCCAGATCGCCGCCATATCGCCAGAGGGCATCGAGCTCGGTTTGGTTCTCGGTAAATGCAACCATCTCCCTGGGCATGGTATTCTTGTCGCGATCATCTGGCCTGAGATAATCTTTGGTGATGTGTTGACTGCCGCTCCAGCCCCAATATGAGAGCGCCATCGATAGGTTGGCAGGACCGCAGTTGTTGAAAGTCTGCCACTCATGGGTGAAACCGGTCAGCGTCTTCACCGCAGGGATGGCTGTAGGTGATGGTGTCGGTGTTTCTGTTGGTGTTGAGGTGGGTGTCCTGGTAGGTGTACCGGTCGGGGGCAGATGAGTGGGGGTTTGGGTGAGTGTTGTAGTTATTGTTGGTGAGAGGGTAAAGGTGGCAGATGGGGTAAGAGCTAGGCGGGTGGCGAGGATGGCATCCTCTACCTGTTCTCCAGGAATGAAGACAACCTGCTCGGGAGGATTGAAGAAGCGGTAAATTTGCACACGCAGGTTATAAAAACGCCAGGATAAGCGCTCATGAACTGGTGGGAGATGATAAACGAATGTAGCCAGCACGCTCAGTAATATCAATGCAAGGATGCCAGTAAACAGGTAACCTCTGCGCATGTTTAAGATTATATCATTCAGATTGTTTGGGAGGATCTAAGCAGTTGTTGAAAACATTATGTTCTAACTTAGGAGGCGTATTATTGTCTGAGATCGTTGTCACATCTGACCCTTGCCCGAAGTCGACTTCAATTGCTCGAGGAACAAACCGAAGAGCTCCGCGATGGTCGGTAGTCGGTCTATCAGGCGGTGGTCTCCATCAAGCAGATGTAAGTTGGCACGGTATTTACGGGCAAAGCGAATACTATCATCCACCGGAATGACTTCATCCCGCCACCCATGGATTATGAAGATAGTTTCGGCAATGGGGGAGGGATCTTTGACAGCAAACTCCCGCATATAGAAGGCAGGCGCCATAAGGAACAAACCCTGAGGGTGTAGTTTCGCAGAAGCAACAGATGCTACGTAACCACCCATACTGGAGCCAACCAGGATCAATGGACGGATATCCGTCCTGGCAGAATCAAGCAGAATTTGTACGCGTCTATCCGCGTCCAGGATGCCGGTGTAGTCCAGGCTTTCCACGGAAAAACCTTTATCTCGTGCGACGTTTGCCAATCGCGCTATCTTAGTAGCCCAGGGACCGCTGTCCCTACCGTGATTGAAATATATCAACCCGGCTGGGTTAACTGGATTCTCTAGCATGTTGGGTTCTCGAAATTTGCCTCTTTTGAAAAAGAGATTCCATACCGGGATCCGTTCTATCGCCTGGCATAATTTAGATATTTGGCAACCACCTGCCTCGTTATAGGATCAATATCGCTAATTTTCTGTTTCTTCTTCGCTTGTGGGTTCAGGGGCTGAAGGTTCTAAGGTGATTTCGCCGACTGGTATTTGTAGGATATCTCCCACCATGATGTCATCAGGATTGGCAAGCTGGTTTGCCTGGACGATTGCTTCTACCGTGGTGTTGTAACGAGTGGCAATGTCAAACAGAGTATCTCCAGAAACGATCTGGTATTCGACCATTCCCTGAAAATCCTCAGGCAGAGGAGTGGAGATTCCTTCCAATTCGCTGGTGGCGGGAATCACGATTCGCTGTCCCACGTTTATCAGGTCTGGGTCAAGTTCGGGGTTGCGGGTGATGATTTCCTGAATGGTGAGGTTAAATTGGCGGGCTATGCTGTCCAGGGTATCTCCTTCTCTGACCGTATACACCAGTTCTTCTGGAGTTTGGGTTTCTTCAGGTTCGAACGGTATTTCGGTAAAGAGCATTTCCATCGCCTGAGTGGGAGAAAGAGTGGCAGTGTTATTAAGTTCGGTGACAAGCATCTCGGTTGGTGAGGGGGTATCGTCAGCGGCTTCAGAAAATGAGGGGATACCCGTATCTCTGAGGTAGTTAAAAAGCAGACCAACCCCCACTACCACAAGTAAGACAACTGCAAAGAGAATGAGTGGTGTAATTTGCATCCATTTTTGTCTTTTACGATATTCCTCGATGATGTCCCGGGCTGTTCCTTTATTGTTCATGATATCTCCTTTTGGATATTGGATCCATCAATCACCTGGGGAAACAAGGGTAAAGCCTGAAGTGGTTGTTGAACACTTCGGGTGAAAGCAACCATACCACAAATTTTAGATTTCAGACAGATGCAGTACACCTCGCCTAGATTCTTTGCGCACCTTCCCTTGACTATATAAGACAAAACGGGTATAGTTAGTATACTATAAAAAATATAGTGTTTATTTATCCTCAACGGATGTAGGTGTTATTTCCCTCTTTTCACTTTATTTTTTAGTAAGGAGGGCACCAGTGGTAGATCAAAACTGCCCAATCACAAAAGCGGCCAAGGTCCTCGGCAGGAAGTGGACTCTGGAGATGATTTACTACCTGCGTGAACGAAAGAGGTTTTGTGAACTGCAGGAGACCGTCGGCGGCGTCAACCCTGCCACGCTCTCCCAGCGACTCAAGGAGTTGGAGCGCGCTGGCATCATTAATCGCTATCCCATCTCCGACAAGCCACGTCACGTGGAATATGGACTGACTGAGAAGGGCAATGACTTGTTAGAGGTGTTATCTGCCCTGGCGTCTTGGGTATATCGCTGGTATCCAGAGGAGGAAAACGGAAATCAACTACCGTAATATGCATTGTCATGTTGTGCCTCTTAAGTTCCACCTTGACATATCTCATAAAAAAAGGAGAAGCTCATGTTAGAAAACATCTTTTTACCGTACAGTGATTGGGGGCTGTTCATCCTGCGCCTGGCGATGGGTATTATCTTTCTCGTGCATGGCTGGCCGAAACTCAACCCCAACTCGGAGATGAAGGGCCCGGCTGGCTTTGGGGGGTTCTTGAAGCAGATGGGTGTTCCATTGCCAATCTTCTTTGGTTGGGTGGTTGCCTTATTAGAGACAGTGGGTGCAGTGCTGCTCATTCTCGGCCTGGGAACGCGCGTCCTGGCAGTCCTGTTTGCCATCAATATGCTGGTGGCTACTTTCACCAAGAGACGTGTGATGAAAATTGGCTTTACGTCCCAGCAGGCAACCGGCTGGGAGTTCGACTTCGCCCTGCTAGCCATTTCGCTGGCGCTGCTCTTCACTGGCTCGGGCAGCATTGCGCTAGACCCGGTTCTGGGATTATAGGAGGATGAACATGAACATTGCTATCTGGATCGTACAAGCCTTGCTAGCGCTGGCATTTGTTATGTCTGGAATCTCGAAAATGTTTCAGCCCTATGAGAAGTTGGCTGCACAAATGGCCTACGTTAACGACTTTACGCCGGGTGTCATGCGTGCCATTGGCGCTTGGGAGGTTTTGGGCGCAATCGGAGTCGTATTGCCTGCCTGGACCGGTATCCTGCCCTGGCTGACCCCGCTTGCCGCCGCTGGTCTGGCGGTGAATATGGGAGGCGCCATGGCTACGCACCTGCGGCGCAAGGAATATCCCATGATCGTCGCGAATCTGGTTTTGCTGGCACTCGCCGCGTTTGTGGTGTATGGGCGGCTTGTGGTTGTCCCGCTATGAACGGCTACATCCAGAGAAGGATGGTCTGCCCATGAACAAAGTCATGAAAATCAATCTGACCATTTACTCGGATTACGTTTGACCGTGGTGTTATGTCGGCCAGGGTGTGGTCGAGCGACTGAAAGCGGAACACGATGCGGAAGCCGAATGGCGGCCGTTCTACTTAAGGCCGGATACTCCGCCTGAAGGAACTGACGTGCCCAAGCACTTGAGCGCCCAGTACGCGGCAACATCGGAGCGATTACGCCAGATGGCCCGCGCCAACGGGATGGAGATGGTGACTCCGAGTCGGATTCCCAATACGCGCCTGGCGCACGAGGCGACGGAGTACGCGCGGGAGCAAGGTAAAGGCGAGGACTTCCACCGCATCGTTTTTCGCAAGTACTATGGCGAAGGCCAGGATATCGGCCGCTTGGAGGTGCTGCGGGCGGCGGCGCAAGAAGCGGGCCTGAATGCCGACGAGATGCAGCAGATTGTCGAAGCGGGCCGCTACACAGCGGCGGTCAAAGAGCAGGTGGATGAAGCCTACGCGTTGGGAATTACGGGCGTGCCGACCTACATTCTGAACGACCGCTACGCCATCGTCGGCGCACAGCCCTATGAGGTTTTCCAGCAGGCGCTGGAGCGGCTGGCAATTGAAGCCGATAGTGATGCAAAACCATAGGAGGTATAAATGAATTCTGAACAATCGATAACACTTCCCCTACGCAAACGGCCGAGGCCGTCCACTCACCAGGGGATGCCGCATGCACAAATTGGAGTGAGCCCGGTGCCGGAAGTCCACGCCGAGCTGTTCCTGCGTTGTTACGCGCTACCCTACGTTCAAAACCGCCCAACAGTGATTTCCGTCCCGGGAGCGCGCGCCCTTTGGCTGCGGGAGGACTTGCCGCTGGCTCATCCCGAGGCGATCGCCGCTGGGCGCGAATTTGCCCATATCCATCCGGATGGGAGCCTGCACATCTCGCTGCCGCCGGAGCGCGCCCGCGAAGCGATGGAAAAAGGGTGGGCCGAGCCACACCCCATAGCCCATTACCTGGGCAATGAAGGCATGGTGATGCTCTACACCCCACTGGATGAGGTGGAACTAGACATCATTTTTGGGCTGATTCTGGATTCTTACAATTTCGTCACAGGGCGCAGTTTGCGACCCAAAGACGTCCTTTCTGCTGTAAATGCAGGAGAAAAATGAACGTCTTAACTATTCCTCAACCTGTTGCCATTGCTCCGCATCGAATCCATCCGCAGACCCGTCCGGGCTACGTCCATCTCAAAGTCGCCAATCTTGAGACTCAACTACCATTTTACCAACGGGTTTTAGGTTTACGCCTGCACTGGAAGGATGGAAACAAGGCTGGTTTGGGCGCTGGGGAGGAGGACATTGTACGCCTGACCCAGATTCCGAACGGGAAACGCTATCGCGGCGTGACTGGTATCTACCACTTCGCCATACTCTTCCCCAACCGGCGACAACTGGCGCGGGCAATCTCGCGCCTCTTTACCTTGAACTGGCCGAACTACCCCACCGACCACATTATGACCAAAACTACCTACCTGGACGACCCCGAAGGGAATAACATTGAACTCTACTGCGAATCGCCAGAAGATGGTATTTTCGAAGTCAGGGCTGGAGAATTTTACGCCCGTCACGTTGACGGCAGATGGAGTGATGGGCGTGAACCACTAGACCTTAAAGCGCTCTTTTCTGATTTGAGCGAAAATGACCGCATGGATGAACCCGTACCACCTGAGGTGCGTATGGGGCATTTCCACCTTTATGTCTCCGACCTGAACGAAACGCGCCGCTTCTACCATGACTTACTCGGGTTCGATGACATGGGCATTGCCGCTCGCTTTCGGATGGGTATGGTCTCGGCAGGTGGTTATCACCATCACATCGGCTTCAACACCTGGCAGGGTGAGGGCGCGCCGCCTCCACCGCCTGACGCGCTGGGGCTGATGAACATTTCAATGGTCTTGCCTGACCGATCTGCCTGGGATCAACTCCTGGTGCGTATAGAAGAAATCAAGCTACCCTATCAAAAGGTTGAAGAGGGCATTGTATTAAAAGACCCAAGTCAGAACATTGTCTTATTTAAAGTGGCAGATTGAACACCGAATTTTAAGTGAGTTCGTCAGTACCTGATTTCAGGTTGATAGTCATTCCGAGAAATTGCGCTATCTGGGCTATTCTTGAAATGACCAAATCTACACTTACCTGATTAACCATGGTGAGTATTCAAGAAAACCCGCGGTTCAATGCTAGAATTGAGTGGGAGGATTATTATGCCGTATGATGAGCGCCCTACAGTCTATTCAACCGAACCGGAATTCTCCAAGCGTTGCCCGCGCTGCAACCAATATCCCTGTCGCTGCCCAAAAGTGATCAGCCTGCCTGCGCAGGAGCAAACTGCCTCGATCCATTTTGAGAAGAAAGGTAGAGGTGGGAAAGTGGTTAGTGTGGTGCGGGGATTGCAGCTTTCATCGGAGGATTTAAAATCATTAGCTAAGGATTTGAAGAGAACCTGTGGAACCGGGGGCACTGTAAAAGCAGGAGCGATTGAGATACAGGGTGACCAGCGCAAGAAGATCGCTGACAGGTTAGAAGGGTTGGGTTATAAGACTAAATTCGTAGGCGGCTGAATGATTGTTTTAGATAAATGTCAACCCTACTACGATCATCCTTGGCGGTCTTTGTAATGGATATCAGAAAGCTGCCGCAGGCGTGCAGCTGCCTCTTCTGAAGTAATATCTCTTTGCGCCTCAGCCAGCATCTCGTAACCGACCATGAACTTCTTAATCGTGGCGGATCGCAATAGGGGCGGGTAGAAATGGGCATGCAGCTGCCAGTGAGGGCAATCCCCGCTTTTCATCGGTTTTCCATGCCACCCAAATGAATAAGGGAATGAGGTTTCGAATAAGTTGTCATATCGTGCCAAGAGGCGTTTGAGGATCACTGCTAAGGATCTACGCTGTCCCACCCCCAATTCGGGAAGGCTTTGAATCGCGAAACGTGGCAA
>JACUUU010000184.1 GCA_014859065.1 Anaerolineales bacterium | reverse complement strand
TGTTGGGAGGCAAAGAGCTGATCCGGGATCGCGCGCACTTAATCCCCGAGAGAATCGATATAAGTTAACACCTGCCACATTTCATCGGTGGATAGGGTTTCTTTCCAACCGGGCATGGCGTTCAAGCCTTCTGCCACGATGCAAAGGAATTGCCCGCTGTTCGCGCGCAACTGGTTTGAAGATTCTGCTGTTGATAAGTCTGATGTGCCCGGAAAAGTCCCAACCCCATCAGTTCCATGACAAACCGCACAGGCTTGATCGTAGATCAGTTTACCAGCCACGATCGCCGAATCGTCGTCCCAGGCATATGGATTTGTTTGCGCGAGATAGGTAGGGCTGCAAACGTCCTCATCGCTGGGAATTGTGGGTTGGGGCGCAGCGGTGACTTCTTCCGGTAAGGTTGGATCGTAAGAGAACGTCAGTAAGTAATCTATTACTGCCCAGCGCTCATCTTGTGAGAGACGACCTTGCCAGGCAGGCATGGAACCTTTTCCTTGCGTGATGATGAGGTAAAAATCTCTGGGAGCCTGATGAGCTACAAATCGCAGATCAGTGAGGTCTGCTGCACCTAAGACTTCTCCAGTGCCATCGGCACCATGGCAGGCGACGCAGTTCGTTTCGTAAATTTGCCTGCCAAGCTCGATGGTTTCTGCGTCTGTGGAAAAACGCCAGACGTAAAAGACCACATCCCAGCGTGCATCCGAAGAAATTCTATCTTGAAATCCGGGCATTGTTCCGCGTCCTTCCGTGATTGCGGCATAAAAAGATGCTGTAGTCTCCCCCCGCATGTAATCCAGATCGCCAAAATTACGAGCCCCTGGGACTGTTCCATAGCCATCCTCACCGTGACAGCTGGCGCACTGCTGTTGGTAAATCTGTAAGCCGTCGGAAGCGGAGGGTAATTGAGCCGGGTAGCTTTGGACAATGAATGTAGGCCTACTGACCGAGAGAACCGAGTCGCTAACATCGGTGGCAGGTATGAGAGTGGGTATTGGTGTAGGACCTTCAGGTAAGGAACGCGGTGCGACGCAGGCACTAATAAGCAAGATTAAGCCTAATAACAGGAGGCTGATTCCAAAAATTTTCATAGTAAATTACCTTATTGGCAGAGTTCGTAAGTAGTTGACGACATCCCAACGTTCGCGCGGGGTTAGATTTTCTGCCAGTGGCATCATCTGACCGAAACCTTGGACGATGGTTAAATATACAGAGCCATCGAATTCTGCGGTTATTTGTGGTCCAACCAGGTTTTGCGGAGTGCGGTCAAAATAACCCGATAAAGGGCCATCACCATACCCCTCAGCGCCATGACATACCTCGCAGTGGATTGTGTATAAGATTTCACCGCGCTGCAATGATACCTCATCTGCAGGCACAGGGTTGATGGGGAACTCCTCGGGGATCACTGACAATCCTTGAATCGGGACAGAACCAACTGGTGGCAATTGTCGCGGGCTTTCCTGGTAGCCCACAGATGGCTGCTGAGCCATATCTGTCGGGAAAGGGATTTTGATCAGCTCATAGGTGAATAAAAGACCGATGATGAACGGCGCCAGCACCAGCCCGATAATGAGTAGACCACGTCTCATCCGCATGCTCATAGCGCCATCCATTCAGGTTCAGTGACCTGATGAGCATTGTGAGATTTCAGTGTCTCACGCACCGGAGTTTCTAACTCTTTGGGCAGTTCCAAAAGCAGCGCCAGATTTCCACTGGTGACTGATTTATGGTAAGGGGCGGAACCAAAGCGGGGAAAGTTCATTTCCCATAAAACCCCTAAGAATGTGGAAACGATTATGGCCATCATTGTAAATACAAATATAATCACAGCTGCAGGTGGAAACCCTACAGGTGGATGACCACCTATGTCGAGGCGGTAAAGATGGGGGGTGATGACAGCCAGAAACAAACCGAACAGCATGCCCACAATCGCTCCAGCAAGGACGATATACGGCAGGGTTGTCCATTCTCGCTGCCGCCCCAACGCCTGTTCCGGGTACGGCACACCGGTCATCACGACTACATCGTGATCGGGTACACCCAAGGTATGCAGCCGGTCAACTGCTTCGGCTGTGTCATTTGGTTCACTAAATAGGGCAATCAAGGTCAATTTATCGCTCATAGGTCATTCGATCTCTGCCGCAGTAGGCACGACCAGCCGCCCAATGCGTCTGAGGGTGTAACGTAGACGGCCTTCTTTAATCTCCCAGACTGGCACATACGGGACAATTCGGGAGAAAAGCGTATATAACAGGGCAAAACCAGCAAATGTCATCACAACGATACTTACCTCCACCCAAGTGGGACTATAAGATCCCCAACTGAAGGGCAAATAGTGGCGCTGTAAATTGCCGATGACGATAAGAGCACGTTCGGTAAACATACCGATGTTCACCAGAATTGTGGCACCTAGCAGGAGAATTGGTGTTGTGCGAACTTTACGGAACACAAGCAGACCAATAGGGATGAGGTTAGCTGCCATCTGCAAATAGAACAGCGGAGCAAGTGGGCCAGCCACTTCATCGTGGAGCAGCTCGCGGGTGACTGGTTCGTTCCCGTACCACTCGACCAGAAAACCTGCAAACCACAAATATGCCCAAGCCATGCCAGCAACCATCACAAGTTTACCCAGAGAGTCGAAGTGCTCTGAGCGCAAGAACTCCTGCAGGCGCATGCTCTTGCGGACAATCACAAGAATCGTAGCCAGGGCTGCCAGACCGGAATAGACTGCACCGATGACAAAGTATGGTGCGAAAATCGTGCTGTGCCAGCGGGGTTGGATGGTCACGGCAAAGTCCCAGGAGACGATCGAGTGGACGGAGAGGAAGATGGGGATTATGGCGATCGAGAAGATCCCCAGTGCTCGGTGAAGCTTATGCCATTCAGCTTCTGTACCACGCCATCCCAGCGCCATTGCACGGTAGAGCTTGCTGCGCCAACCATTGGTGTGGTCACGCGCCATCGCCATGTCTGGAATCATCGCCAGGTAAAGGTAGAGGGAGGAACCGATCATGTAGGTGAATATCGCCACCATGTCCCACATCAGTTCTGATTGAAAGTTAGGCCACATGAAACGGTTGTTGGGGTAAGGGACCATCCAGTAAAACTTCCAAACCCTTCCCAGGTGGATCAGAGGGTACAGTCCCGCCATCATCAATGCGAAAGCGGTCATCGCCTCTGCGCCGCGGGTGATTGGACGCCTCCAGTCAGCTTTTAGCAGGCGTAATACCGCTGAAATCATCGTGCCAGCATGACTGATGCCTACCCAGAAGACAAAAGTGGTGATAAAGAGGGTCCAATAAACCGGATTGTTTTTACCGGTTGTGCCAATGCCCCAAAAGATTAGATAACCCCAGGCATACAATCCCCAAATTACTAGTGCGCTTAAGATGATCACCAATGCCCAGAACCCTTTCCCAGTCTTGAACATCGGCTGGAGCACCGCCTGATTGATCTCAGCATCTGTGCGCTCGGCCAGCAGTAAACGTTCTTCGTAGAGTGAGCTGGATGGCGGCATCTTTGCTGATCGATGCGCTTCAGACATTCGTCTCGCCTCCTTTCAAATAGATAACACCTGGATCGGTGCCCAATTCACCTAAAAGCCTGAAAGCGCGGCGGCTGCGCGCCAATTGGCTGGCTCTGCTCTCCGGATCAGCCAGGTCACCGAAGATCAACGCCCCAGGAGGGCAAGTTTGGGCGCATGCTGGTTGAATTTCACCATCAAATGGTTCTCGCCCCTCAGCTCTGGCGTCGATTTCTGTTCGGCGGATGCGTTGAATGCAGAATGTACACTTTTCGATAATCCCACGTGAGCGTACGGTCACATCTGGGTTTAGCTGTTCGGTTAACGGGGCTGGAAACTCGGGTCTGAACCAGTTGTATGTGCGCACTTTGTATGGGCAGGCGTTACCACAATAGCGTGTCCCAATGCAGCGACTATAGACCTGGGCGTTTATGCCACCGGGGCTGTGATAGGTGGCGAAGACCGGGCAGACTGGCTCACATGGAGCGCTGCCGCACTGCTGGCACATTACGGGCATGAAACGCGCCTTAATATTGGGATATTCGCCCTCCCAATAGCGATGGATCGTAATCCAATGCATCCAGCGACGATAGGTGACCTCTTTTTCTCCAACAACCGGAATGTTGTTTTCGGCATGACAGGCAACCACACAAGCCTGACAGCCGGTGCAACGGTCGAGGTCGACGACCATTGCATAACGGGGTGTACTCTCAATGGAGTGTTTCGCGACCTTCGCCATCCAAATTCTCCAATCTTGCCAGTGTTTGTTTTTTGCCAGTTGGTTCGAGGCGCACCCGGGTAGAACCCCAAGCCAGCGAACCGGTATTGGGATCGCTGATCAAAACGACTAATCCCAGGGGATTTTTTCCACGCTTCTCCGCGAAACGCCCAAAATCACTATGACCTTGACCGATGGGAATGGCGACCACATCTGGACGCAAGCCCGGGAAAACGACCACTGGCGCTTCCAATTCACCGTAAGGTGAGATGACTCGAATGATATCGTTATCTTTTACACCCAGGGCATTTGCAGTTTGGGGGTTCAATTCTACCCAGGTACTCCAGGAGGCGGTTGTCATTGGGTCTGGGGTTTCCTGCAACCAGGGTAAATTGGCGCCACGCCCATCCGACAAACCGATTGATGCATAGGGATAGAAATGATAAGGAAAGTCATGCGCCTGCCCGGCGAATGTAGGGTTGACAACCGGCAGCGACCGGTCAAGGTCAATCACGTCTGGCTCTCTGAGGATCTCCGATTGTGACCACCAACCACCATATTGTCGCCATAGTGCCCAAAAACCAGATTGGGTTTGAGCGTCATACGCACTCAAGCTTGAATTATGCAATGAGGATACTGACTCCTGCACAAATTGAGCTACATCAGACCACCGTAAAACATCAGCTACATTGCCTCCTAAACGAGCTGCCAGTGTCAAAAACACGTCAGCGGTTGAGCGGGTGTCATGAAGAGGTCGGACAACTGGTTGTTGACTGCTCACCACTGGGCGATCTGCTCCAGGGCGGGGAAGCTGGTACCCCCAAGATTCCAAGTAGGTGTGGTCTGGTAAGATCAAATCAGACCAAACGGCGGTTTCGTCAATGAATGGACTGAACGAAACAACGAAAGGCACCTTTTTGATAGCTTCTGCGAAGCCAGCCGAAGCTGGCAGTTCGTACAATGGGTTTGAGGCGCAAATCAACAGCAAGTCAACATCGCCGGCATTCATCCTTTCGATCAGATCCATGGTCTCTTCAAACGAAGAAATCTGCGGCTGTTGGGTCAAATTTGCATCTGGGATCGGTTGGGATAAGAATACCCCGCCCACTCGCCCAATTTGGGCTGCCAAGAGGTTCAATGCCAGGACTGCCTGCATGCTTGACAACCCATTGACCTGTCCAGACAGATAGCCGCCGGGTATGGCAACCGCCCGCTCCCCATCCGCAAAGATGCGCGCCAAGCGGCGTAAAGATTCGACTGACATTTCACTGGCAGTTGCCATCTCATTAATATCCACATTCTGGTACAAACCAGCATGAGGACGGTGACCGCCCACGTGTCCTAGACGTTCTTCGACAATGATACGCCCAATCGCCAGGGCAACAAATCCTTCGCAACCTGGTTTGATTGGCACCCATTCATCAGCGGATGCAGCTGTGGCAGATAACCGCGGCTCGAATTGTACGAAGAAACCCCTTCCACCTAACTGCCCCTGGCGCATAAAACCATAGGCAGCACTTTGCGCTACCGGTGACATCCAGGTTTCAAGGAAATTCGCGCCAAAAGAAAATACTACATCCGAGCGCGCCAGGTCGTAGATCGGCAGCTCACGCGAGCCAAAGAAGGTTTGGGTGAGCAGCTCAGCTGCTACCCGACCTTCCAGAGCTGAATGCAGGTCGAAGATTACAGGCGGAGGCGCATCGAGGGCGGTTAAAAATTCCGAAACCAATCTAAAAAGATGGCTGGGAAGCATACCCCCTAAGAATGCCATCCGGTTGGGGTTACTTAAGGTTGATATCTTCTCAACCAGGATGTCCATTGCTTCAGGCCAATATAATGGTTCATACTTGCGTGATCCCCGCCCTCCAGTTTGCTGGACGGCGTTTTTCAGCCTATCAGGGTTGTAAAGCACCTGCAGTCCAGCCTGACCGCGAGCGCAGAGTTTACCCTGGTTGAGGGGGTGTAAGGGATTACCTTCGATCTTTTTTGCGCGGCCGTTGATAACCCGAACGTTGATGCCACAGCCTGCCGGACACTGGTGACAAGTGCTTGCATACCAGGTCGCCTGACCGGGCAGCGTGTTTTCTGGTGGGCTTACAAACGGTTCCAGGACGACTCTCCGCAGACCTGGCGCGAAGCCGGTGACAGCAGTAGCTCCAACAGCAACTTTTAGAAAATCTCTTCTTGATAGTTTATCCATTGTCATTGTTTATTTATGGCAAGTAAGGCAGTCGGTTAAGCGAGCTATTCTTTCTTGGGGTTGTTCGAGGTGACAATTCAGACACCAACCCATATCCATCTTGACCACTGGGCGGACGACATCCATCGTACTAACGTTGCCATGGCAAGATTCACAATTGAGACCTGCACCAATGTGAGGTTTATGGTCGAAATAGACAAAGTCTGGCTGTGAATTGACCCGCACCCAGGGAATAGGTTCTTGGCGTTCCCAATACCCAGCCACTTGTTGTACCACTGGATTGTCTGTCGCGATCTGCTCGTGACATCCCATGCAGGTCTGCACGGAGGGAATCCCGGCTATTGGTGAACGCAGAGCGCTTGTATGGCAAAACAGGCACTGCACACCTACCTCGACGTGAGTCTGGTGGTTAAAGGCAATAGGTTGCTCTGGTTTGGCCAAGACCTGAGCCCGGGATAAGATTACCCCACCAGAGATTATCACAATTATGAGTATGAACAAAGAGACTAACAACCTGCTGCGATTCATAATTTCTCTACTTGCTTCATAATTCAAGACCGGAAGGAGGAGCACCTTCCGGCCTGTGGGAAATTTGACAGTATCTTACGGAGCTTCGGTGGGTAAAGTTTGCGAGAATGCCAGTAAA
>JACUUU010000183.1 GCA_014859065.1 Anaerolineales bacterium | reverse complement strand
ACCTGCATTCTGAGCAGCTTGTTGGGCTGCCTGGTTGTCACCAGAAGCAGCTGCTTGAGCCATCTCTGCCAGCGCCTGAGCCAGCGTGGTTTCTCCAGCCTGGGAAGCGTGTGCAGCCATTTGAGCCAGTGTTTGGGACAGAGACTGCTGTTGAGAAGCTGTCATCTCGCTAAGCTCAACGGCTAACTTTTCCAAAGCTTCGGCTGCGTCTGCCAGACCAGCTTTCTCGCTGGGATCTATGCCTGCGAGAGAGCGCATTTGGGCAGCCAGGGAATCTAAAGCTGCCTGGCGTAAGCCAGCTGTCGGGTCGAGCCGCTGTCGCAGGGCCTCTTCAACTTTGGAAATCTCAGCCAGAGCTTCAGCCTGGTCACCGCGGTTTTGCCGTAGCGCTTCTGCCAGTTCTTGCAGTAAACGGAGCAGTTCCTCACGATCCTGTGGGGATAGATGCTCAGAATTCGCGACCTCCTGGTGCAGTTCTTCGATCCGGTCAGCTTCAACTTGAGCAGCTTTAGCGATCGCTTCCCGTTCAGCACGGACCGCATCCATCGGATTGGGAAGGAAAGCCAATGTAAACGAGCACACCGCCAGTACACCTGCCACCAGCAGGGGGCGCAAGTGCCAATGAAAATTTAATGCTCGATGGGGATTTATGGCTGCTGCTGTGCCAAGGGCATCGCGGTTTTGACGATCAACCAGTTCAGGTGGGAACCTGGTGGCAAATTGTGAGTGAGTGCTGCTATTCAAAAAAACAGCAGTGGAAAGGCGTTCTTTCAGCCCTAATTCCAAATCCACCTGACGGGCAACCTTTAGGGGTGGTAGAGAGCGCAGGAGAGAGTAAACGGATAAGATCGAGATATAGATGAGAATAAAAGCTACAGACCATAACCAAACATTTTCTAGAGGCCACAAACGGGCAGCTATCTGAGTTGACGAGACTGCCAAAAATGGCACCCAGAGTGTCTTTTGAGATAGAGAAGCACCGTCACGCCAGCGCAAGCGACGACTGAACTGGTTGAGATAAGTTGATAAATTTTTAGATTCAAGCCGTTTCACCTACTCCACTCCATTCCGGTGTCCCCCACCACCACCCAATCATCATCTACCAAGCCCACCAGATAACTTTTTCCAGTCGCAGCTTGACCTGGTACAGTCAGGCTTGCAGAAACCAAAATGGATCCATCTGCATAAAGATGGGGGTTTCCCAAAGTAATAATAAGCCCACCAATAACCTCACCGGTATCGATATTTATGAATACATCACTACTTTGTTTATCAACCCAAAGGATTTCGATCGCCAAATCCTCCAGAAAAGCAACGATGCTGCCGCGCGCACCCTGGTCGAACCTGCGGGAAGGTTCAATGGGGACAACTGGGTCACCTACACTGTCATCAGTTTCGGTCACAAGATAAATGATTGAGATATCGATTGGAGCAGAGTTCAAATTATGATCTGTTTGGTAGATCCTGCGCACGACAGCAGCGTAGATAGCATCTACTTCCGCTTCATCGATTTGATCCACTGGGGTGAAAGACTCGGTAGATGAGAGGGCCTCCTGAACAGGAGGAATGTCTACCATAGGTACAGCTCTTTCCATCACGACAGCCGGCTGAGGACCCATGATAAGCCCATCGCCGGAAGGAGATCGAAAAATATTAGTGAAGTGTTCGTAGCGGTCGGAGGTCGACCAGAAAGCGATACCCACAATGCCTATGAACGCAGCCAGGATGCCTGCCATGGTTAGAGATTCCTTCCAATGGAGTGACCAGCGGCGGGTTGGACGAATTAACCTAGTGGAGAACATGTATAGCACCAGGGTGATAAAACCGTACAAGGGGAGTGTATAGTGGTAAAGAGGACGGGGAATTCCTGTCTGGCTGATGGCTGAGCCGGTTAGAAATTGCATGTTGCCGCCTAACAACCAAGCAAAGCCTTGCACGAATCCCATGCCTCCATAATTGGATGCTAATGAAGGTGACAAAGTGGAGAATAAGGCGCTCATTGGGTTGGCAACCAGCATCCAACGAGGTGGTTCTGCCTGACGGAGGATGCCTGAAGCTGCGAAAATGAAAATGGTACCGAACAGCAGGATGGCAACCACCAGAAAGCTGAGTACGGTCGCCCGTCCGGTTCGTTTCAGCCAGGTTGACATGAACAGGCTAAAGACTCCTAAAGTGACGGCAACAGAAACGATCACCAAAAGAGCTTTGGCCATGTCACGCGGGGCGACACCACCAAAGATGAATATCAAACTTGCCATTGGTATGGCAGCAAAGATCAGCAGGAAAATATAGCTCAGGCTGGACACCAACTTCCCCCAAAGGATGGAGGCTGGGCTGAGAGGGGTCGCCATGAGCATTTCAAAGGTTTGTTTCTCGTCTTCACTGCTGATAGCACTCGCGGTTACAGCTGGGGTGATGGTTACTACCATCAATAAGAGCATCAAAGCCAAGGCAAAGAACAGGCTTTGTCCGATCTGAGGGCTGAGTGGTGTTGCGCTGTATTGTCCCGTTGTTAAAACTACCCGGTAGAGAACATAACTTGCAAAGCCCATCGACAAGAGCACCGCGGTGAGCGTGCTAAAAGCACGTACACCGCGCATGCGTGAACGCAGTTCTTTCACGATGATGGGGTTAATGGTTGGCTTCAGAATGGTTTGCATCAAGACACCTCACCTTTAGTCAGTCGCAGGAATATCTCCTCCAAATCACTGGCGACTTCCTGAAAAGCTGCCAGACGAACACCTCTGGTAATAAGGGTATGCAATAGATCGGCGGCTGATTCTTCGTCCCCATGAAACTCGACTTCGAATTCACCATTAACAGTCGTAATATTATTAACACCAGGTTGGCTCTGCAAGATAGATTTCGCCTCATCAAGATTGGTCAGGATTCTCAAACGCAGATTTCTGGTCTGCAGGGCATGCTGACGGATTTCGGTTAATGAGCCACTAATGACCAGATCGCCTTTTTCGATGATACCAATCGAATCACAGAGCTCAGCTAGTTCAATCAAAATGTGGGAACTGAGTACGATTGTCTTACCCATCGACCCCAATTCTCGGAGAAGCTCACGCATTTCCACTCTGGCGCGTGGATCAAGTCCAGATGCAGGTTCATCTAAAAGCAGCACTTGTGGATCATGGACAAGGGTGTGAGCCAGGCATAATCGTTGGCGCATGCCTCGGGAAAGCGTCTGCACATAGGAATCGCGTTTATTCGCCAGGTCGACTAATTCCAGGAGTTCTGTGACTACCTGCCCCCTCCGTTGCGAATCTATGCCGTAGCAGCGAGCGAAGAAGTCCAGATACTCCCAAACCAGCATATCTTCATACACACCAAAAAAGTCTGGCATGTAACCGATTTTACGCTGTAAATCGCGCCAGTCGTGGTTGACCTGCTGACCGTCTACCAGAATTTCCCCCCTGGTTGGTTCAAGGAGACCAGCCAGCATGCGCAAAGTGGTGGTTTTCCCGGCACCGTTTGGTCCAATCAGACCGTAAATAGCTCCGGCAGGAATCTTCAGGTTGAGGTCCTTAACAGCGATTAGCTTACCAAAACTGCGGGAGAGAGACCTGGTCTCAATGGCGATCATGGCTGACCTCCCTCGATCAAACCTTCTAAACCAAGGGCGACATAGTAGCACCCTCCACCGAAATTTTCACTCAATAATCGGACGCGTACCATTCCACTGGAACTAACCACCCCTTCTACTGCATGGATATTATTATTCCCAACAGTGGGGGATTGGATTTCCCTCCAATCTCCGGCTGTCCAATCAAACAGGTATGTCTGGGGAATGCGGTTCCATCCACCTTCTGTGCCGATATAGAGCAGCAGCTTTTCAATTTGAGCATTATTTACAAATTCAGGAGCCTGGAATTCGAAAACTGCCTCACCACGACCAAAATACACTGCAGGCATCCCACCCGACCCACAATAACCACCATCCTGGGGGAGTTCAACGATTTTCCCTGGGATCATTCCGGGGATCAGGGTGAGTTGATCGCTTTGTGGAATGGTGAAGGGTAGCGGCGCAAAGAGAAGAGAGGTCGTAATTTGCGCCGGTTTGCGGCCTGAGATGAGCACTTCGGGAGGAGCTATATCGAACCATCCCATAAGGAGAGCTTGTTGTGAACCAATCATATCAGTGAAAGGTGTGCTAGACCCCAGGATCGGTCCGCTGGGATTACCCCATGGGAAAACAGAATCGAGCACAGATTGTTTCAACTGGTAAGTGCGATCCTCAAAGCCAGAAAACCCTGGCTCGCTTGAAATTAACTGGTAGGTGATGGGTGATTCAAAGGGATGTCCAACCAAAGTGGGTAATTCCATTTTTATTTGGTTTTCATCTCCAGGCGCGAAATCACCCAAGTGCGTGAAGCGGTTGCCAAGCAGGATCACCGCATCAGTGAAGGTGTAGTTCGTCTCATTCCTAACGCTTCCTACTAAGAAATTACCTTCCAGTTTCAAATCGGAGACGATCGTACCAAAATTTGGCCATTTCCCCTCGGTCATAAAGGACTGCATAGCCCACTGGTTGACGCTGAGTCCGTGAATGAAACCTGGGTCTCCCTGGATAAAAACAGCCTCCGTCCCAGTGGTTGTTCCGGAAGACATACCCCATGGATCGTAGTCTGGACGAAGAGGGCTGAGCAGGGAATCACCCGTTACTTCTATCTCGTAAGATTGTTGGGCAGGAGAAAAGATACCCATATAACTGCTGATCGATGTTGTTCCATCTGGGCTTATCTCGACGATGGCAACTTTGTTGAGGATCAGGTCCGTTCCACGCATCGCATAACCGAGCCCGAATGTCCCGGCAGAGAAAATGATCGTTATCAGTGGGATGGTAATCCAGGCAAAGTGCAACCGCCGTTTCCAGCGTAAAACCAGGTAATTGAGAGGGCCTACCAGCAGGATGTAGACCCCAAGCAACAAAGCCAGACTGCGGACAGAGGGCAGGTCTAAGGTGGGGAGATTGGATAGTGCCCACACCATCGTGCCAGCTCGCCGCTGGCTAAAGGACATGTCCCAAGGCATCCATTCAGGATATTCAGCGCCAGGAGATAGCAGAGCTTTCCAGAAGTCGGTAGTCCCAGCCCAGGCATCAAAGGGGGAGGCAGTCAAATCTAGGGCTATGAAATCGACAAATCCTTTACCTACTCGGCTTTCTTGTAGAAGGGTGAGATTCTCGTCCCCGACTAAGCTGGTCCCACCAACAACATCACCAGACGCTACTACAAAAGGACCTGGGATGCGCACCTCGTTTCCAGACGCGAATCGTTCAAAGTCTGGAAGGGTATTAATCTCATGGATTGTAGTAGGCGAGACAGGTAGAAGGTTTTTGGACAGACCAGAGACTGTCTGCATGGCGTTCACCCCACCTCCGATTACCAATCGACCGCCATGGCGGACCCAATTTTCTATGGAGTCTTTCTGGGCTGGGGAAAGTTGGCTGGTATCGACATCATTCAGGATGAGCGTGTCGAATGAGCGCAGACCTTCGTGACGATCAGGGATATCAGACAGCTGCACATCCACCAGGACAATGGGTCGTGCCTGCCCGGGGAATGAGACTCCCTGGATAATGGAGATGGCACCAGCTTGAGGTGAAATATAACCCACCAGGTAAGTGATATTCGGTTGTGGGCGGGTAGTAGTTTTTACTTCAGCCAATTTCCCGTCTTTGGTGTGGACTTCCAGGAGCAATTCACGCGAGAAATTGTTGGGGAGCACATAAAGGGGAACAAGTTTGCGAGATTGACTTGGCAAATCCACCTGGACAGCATAAATTGTCCCACCCCAACCGTCAGGGATGCGGACACGGACATCGACCTGGAGGTCATTACCAGAATTTTCCAATTGCACCCAGATAGGCAACCACTCACCGTATTTGAAATGTCCATCATAGGCAGCCCAGGCGCTGATTTTCAAGCCTGAGGCTTCATCCTGAGCTGCAGCACGCGACGCCATTGTTGAGGACAGCGAAAACATTACCATCAGAAGGATCATAAATACGAGGGCAGGATACCTTTTTATCACTTGTTTCTCCTTTGGAACGCCTAAGCAGGATTCCAGGAATCCCATTATACATATTGACGTAATAATTGGGTAGTTAGTTCCCAGATTGCTAAAAAAACAACTTCAGATTGCTTGCAAGATTTTCATGTTATTATTAGAACGAAGATCAATTATCTGACATCGGGATGAGCAAAAAGAGAAGGAAGAAGAAAGCTGTTCATAGAAATACATTTAAAAGACGTTATCTTCTTTTCAGTGGGGGATTGGTGATAGTGTTATCGATCGTGACTGTTTCCTGGCTTTTTAAGAACAATAATCCGCCGGAGCAAAGCCTGCCTGGGGAGATCAACGTGGTAGAGGCTGCCAGGCTTCTTGATTCCGGTGCTTTTATATTAGACGTTCGCCAACTTGAGGAATGGCAGCAGTATCACATTCCAGGGTCTACCTTGATACCGCTCGACCAGTTAGAAATGCGCATCCAGGAGATCCCCAAGAATCAGGCAGTCGTAGTGGTCTGCCGTCAGGGAAACCGCAGCCTAGAGGGGCGAGACATCCTATTAAGTGCTGGGTTCGATCGGGTAACCAGCATGGCAGGTGGTTTATTGCAGTGGCACAGCTTTGGTTACTCGTTTAATATTGGAGATTGAGGTATCTGACAGCTAACCCACTACTCACCCGGTGGTTCGACGCAACCAGAAAGATCATTCAGGAATAAGAACTCGAATTCCCCTTGCCAATCTAATTCGGGAAACGAAAATTGAACGAATGGAAATTGGAAATCGATGAATTCTCCAGGTATGGCTATGCCGCTACTGATTTCGATAGCCAGTAGAGCAGCACCGACATCGGGTGAAGAACCTAAGATGTAGTGACCATCCGGGCTCCAAAACAGTACAGTTTCAACAGAAATAAACCTGTCTTCCTGGAGAGGGCTACCTTCATCTCCTTCAGGAGGAACTTTCATCAAAACGTCAATTTTTTGGGTCTCTCCAGTTGAAGTATCGATTAGGTGTAATTCATGTCTTGGGAATGGAGGCGAGGGGATGCCTTGATTATCGGATGGTGGTGGGGA
>JACUUU010000182.1 GCA_014859065.1 Anaerolineales bacterium | reverse complement strand
ATCAATGGCTGTCGCGATCAGAACAACCACTAGACCCAGGATGACGAAGATTATCTGGCGCTGAACGATATTGGCTTCAGCCAGCTCGATATTACCGGCAATGGCAGAGTTGATCATTGCCACGCCAAATATAGCCAACAGGACCACAGCCCCGAGAAGCCAAAAATCAAAATAGCGCCAGGATGTTGAATTATTGTCCATTGTGGTTAGAAGGTGACGGTTATACGATGTCTAGTTTGCCCGATCAATGGGTTCTTAATCGATCAATCCTGTGTGACCGGAAAAGCATTTTACCATACCAGGATTTACCTTGTCCGCCTACTTCTAGTTGGTTTGATGGGAACATCAGCGATCAAGCGGTGGTGATGCCCGTCTTGGGCCATCTCGATAGTGACAGCGGATGGATCGATCTCGATGTGTCGTGAGATCACTGTGATCAATTCGTCTTTCAGACGATCCAGCGTGCCTGGGTTGATATCGATGCGGTCGTGGATCAACACCAGTTTCAAGCGCTCTTTTGCCTGTCGAGCGCTTTTCTTTTCCCGTCCAAGAAGACGATCCATAAAACTAGACATAGTTAGCTCCCTCCAGAACGGATCATCCGGGTAAGACGACCGAAGAAACCACCCTGATCGTTCAGGTTAAGGAAAGGTACCTGTTCACCGCGTAAACGGCGGGCGATATTCCTAAATGCAGTTCCAGCTTTGCTTTTACCATCCAAAGCGATAGGTAAACCGCGGTTCGTGCTCAAGATCACCTGCTCGTCTTCTGGGATCACTCCAATTAAATCGACCGCCAGAAGTTCGAGCACATCTTCAGGGGACAGCATGTCTTCGCGGTGTACCATGGCAGGTTTGATGCGGTTGATAATCAGACGTGCTGGCCCTTTCTCTTCCGCTTCGATCAAACCGATGATGCGGTCGGCATCCCTTACTGCCGAAACCTCCGGATTGGTGACAACCATAACCAGGTCAGCAGGTGCAATCGCGTTGCGAAAACCGCGTTCGATTCCAGCTGGCGAATCGATCAAGATCCAGTCTGTTTCGGAGCGTAGATCATCGCACAGCTGCACCATATCGCTGGGAGATACCGAAGTTTTATCTCGGGTTTGCGCAGCGGGGATTAGAAAGAGTTCGGGAAGGCGTTTATCGCGAATCATCGCCTGGCGTAAGCGGCAGCGTCCCTCGACGATGTCGACCAGGTCGTAAACGATGCGGTTCTCAAGGCCCAAGACGACGTCCAGATTGCGGAGACCGATATCCGAGTCAATACAGACCACCTTATGCCCTTCTGCAGCAAGTGCTGCGGCGATGTTGGCGGTAGCCGTAGTTTTACCGACCCCACCTTTTCCAGACGTTATTGTCACAACTTTTGCGCTCATGATAAATCCTGTAGTTAATCGGTATTATTTCTTTCCAGATGCTTTCCATGGCTCCGCGACAACGTTACCATCCACAATTCGAGCTGTCTCCGGCTGTGGTTTTCCATGCCGGCTTGGGGTAACTGCGATCTTATTGGCAATCCGCAGCTGGGTGGGGGAAAGGTCTAAGGCGCACACGACGGAATCTTCATCCCCTTCGGCACCGGCATGGACCATGCCGCGTAAATGACCCCATACTACGATATCGCCGCCGGCGACGACTTCTGCTCCAGGGTTAATATCCCCAATGACGATGACATGACCGGCGTGCTGTAAACTGAACCCAGAACGGAGTGTGCGTCGAATCAGGACTGCACCTTCACCACTCATGGATGTATCCAGAGTCGGTTCTTCCCGTTCAGGGCGGCTGGGTCCGATACGTGTCGCCAAGCCCAATGATTGCGCAGTTTGTTGCGTGATAGCCGAATTACTTAAGACACCCCAGAGTGTCAGCCCAGCATCGGAGAGGATATCCCGCAGTTGACCCAAATCTGCGGCACGGATCTCTTGAGGACCTACATTAATGATGATTCGGGCGCCGTGTAAAAAGTCTGCCTGCTGTTTTACATGATCCAACAAAGCCTGCCGTGCTTCGAGCCAGGTGCCCTCACCCAGTGTGATCAATAACCCTTCTCGGATTCCTTTGATTTGCACTATTGGCTGCATCCCCAGACCCATTCAGTGTTGATCCTCGAGAGGGATCAGTTGAGTAGATAATCTTTGCCAGCTGCTGTGTAAGATATTCAAATGTGATCATCCCCAATATTTTTTGAAATTATAGCATGATGTTTACTGACCACCCAGGGCAAGATCACCAGACCTGAGGTCGAAATATGCTGATAAGACTTTCCCAACCAAAGGGCCAGCTACCGGGGAACCTTCCCCTCCGTTGTATACGAATGCTACTACGGCGATCTCAGGATCATCGTAAGGGGCATATGCTACCGTCCAGGCATGGGTTGGCCAATCGCCGAAAACGCAGGCATGATTTTCGAGGGCAAACTCATCGCAGTACTCCGCCGTTCCGGTCTTACCGGCAGCCGGAATGGTCAGACTGGATGGGAACCTGGCATCCAAAGTGCCATCGATGAGGGCCATGCGCATACCTTCCTGGACTTTCTCGATAACCCAGGGTTCAACCGTCTTCTTTTCACCAGTGAGCTTACTCTCGCAGCCACCCGGGGCGTTGGGGTCAGCCATCACATCGATAAGCGGGTCTTTCGTGATATCCCAGAGCTGTTGGGGGTAGAAAGAGCGGATCACATTGCCTTCTCCATCGATAATTTCCCGCAATAGGGTTGGTTTCATCATGACCCCATCATTGGCGATCACCGCGGCGGACATCAAGACCTGCAGGGGGGTGGCATTAACGAAACCTTGCCCAACACTCGCCAGGTAGGTATCACCGGTAGACCAGTTTTCTGCGTAGGTTAGCCGCTTCCAGGTAGGATGGGGGATCAAACCTTGACCTGAAAGAGGGAGTTCGATGGGGATTGGTTGACCGTATCCCATTGCCTGGGCATATGTCCTCAACCTGCAAATGCCCAAACCATCGGGGACTTCATCACCGTAACCGCCTCCAACTTTGTAAAAATAGACATTGCTTGATTTTGCAACTGCATTGACAAAATCGATCTCGCCAAACCCACCCACATTTCTGTTCCAATCCACAAATTCCACTGCTCTACCGGGGTCGTTGGGGAAATAGCGTTCGGTGAGGGTGATTACTGGTGGGGCGTCAATTATCTTTTCGGGGGTGATGACACCCTCGTTGAGCACACCGACCGCGGTGACCAGTTTAAAGGTGGAACCAACCGGGATTTCATCTGCGACAGCGTGGTTCAACAGTGGGTTGGTCTTGTCTTGGGTCAATTGGTCGTAGTAATATTCGGGGATGAAACGCGCCAGACGGTTGTTCTCATAAGAGGGATATGACACCATTGCCAGGATCTCTCCGGTTTTGGGATTCATGGCGATGACTACACCGCTGGTTGAGCGCATATATCCAAGGCGGCGAGTCCAATAATCCATCTCGCCAACCAAGATAGCCTCAGCTGCGCTTTGCAGGCGAGTATCCAAGGTCAAGGAGAGGTTAAAACCGGGTGTAGGCGGTGTTGGTGGGGCTAAGTCGCGCAGGATTTTACCAGCCACATCGATTTCGACAAGGCGTTGCCCATTCTGTCCAGCCAGGATGCTCTGGAAGAAACGTTCGACGCCGGCATACCCGACTTTGTCCCGGTCGGGTACCAAACCACGATCTCGGTAATATTGCTCTTCGGCAGCTGAAATCGGGCCGAGAAAACCGATCACGGTAGCGGTCAACGAGCCGGTTGGGTAATCGCGCACAGCTTCGACCTCGATTTCGACTCCTGGCCAATCAACAGATTTCTCTTTTATTGCCAATGCCAGAGTCTGGTCGATATCGCAGGCAACTTTTACCGGTCGGTAAGGTGCGAAGGAGCTACCGTATTCCACGATCTGGTGGATGCCGTGGTCTGAAACACAGGGGACGAAGGGGTCCTCCGGAGAGACTTCCCCCCGGTGGAGGGGAATCCCGCTGATATCAGAGATATTTCGAAATATTTCTTGAACCGCGCTTTCTTCAGGCGGGAGCAGTGCAGGGGTAATGACCAAATTGAAGGCCGCGATATTCTGCGCCAGGATGTACCCATTGCGATCATAGATTGTGCCGCGCAGGGCAGGTATGCTGACCTCAGTGGTGCGATTCTCATTCGAGAAAGCCAACCACTGCTGCCCTTCTAAAATTTGGTAGGTGAATAGACGGAAGAGGTAGACGAGAAAAATGATGATGACAAATGCAGCGAAGACCCTCGTGCGCCAAAGTTCTATGTCGTTGTTCAGATTCGAGTTACCATTCATAAGTTAAATCGCCAACAATAAACATTCACTCTTAATCATAGCAGATTTTACCAAAGATTACATCTCGATCTCTTCCGGATAAAGCCGGTTGGCTAGGTCTCCGATCAAAGCGTAGATAGGGACAGCCAGGAGCAAATTGAGCAGCGCGCTGGGGAGGGTGATGAGGTTGAATGATTCCCGAAGCGGGATTTGGATGCCATTGGTGCGCAGAACCAAGAAGGTGAGGCTGTGGATAATGAATGTGCCAATAAATACCGCAGCAAACATCGCCAGGAGAGGCATCTGCCAGAGCTGCTTGCGCAAGGCGCGAGCCACACCTGCACTGAGCAGATATGCAGGCAGGGCAACCAGAAGGGATAGTGCAGATACAAGCGCGACCATCAAACCGCCAATCAAACCCCACTGCCAGGTTGTTTTCACGCGTTCCTGAACTGCCCAGGCTGCCAGAGCCAGCAAGATCAAGTCTGCCGTGCCGTGTAAGAGCGGGATCCGGCTGATAATCGCGGTTTGCAGGACGACCAGAAGACCTAAAACCGGTATAGCGATGAGTGTGGTCATAGGTTGAGCGTCCGTTTGGGGACGATTGAAGTCACAGCGGACTGGGTAGGATTCTTTTCATGCATACAATCGATAACAAACCACATAACGTAGTGCTATGGAAGTTCAGGGGTTGGAATGAGAGGTGCGATGTCAATTGGGCGGAAATTCACGATCACCAGGACGATTTTTAGATCAGAGAAATCGACCACGGGTTGGAGTTGGGCAGACTGGAACAAGTCGAATGGGCGCTGCCTGCCGCTGCTGACCTGTCCGATGAGGATATTCTGGGGGTAGTTGCCTCCCAAGCCAGATGTCAGCACCAGATCTCCAACCTGGACCTCGGCGTCATGCGGAATCCATTCGAGGTGGATCTCACCGGTGATCGAGCCGTTCATCACTGCTTCTGCTCCGGAGGGTTGGATGAGGACATTGACGGAGCTTTGTGGGTCAGTGATCAGCTGGACGCGGGCAGCATTGGCAGTCACAGCAGCAATTCGACCGGCAAGACCTTGTTCGGTTACGACGGGCATACCGCGGCGCAGGCCATCATCCGAACCGCGATTGATGATGACGTAACGTAAAAAGGGATTGGTGTCATAACCGATTACCGCAGCAGTGAGATACTGGTGTTCAGGGTGGGCGCGGACAAAGCCTAATAGAGCGGACAAGACCTGCAGGTCGGCAGTCTGCTGCTGCAGCTCAATGATTTGGGCTTGCAAGTTGGCGACTTCAGCTTCCAGTTCGAGATTGCGTTGGGTCAAGCGGGCCATATCCGGCGGAGTGTTCAGATAATCTTGAACTGCCTGGAAGCGCGTTGCGACCCAGGTCTGGATGCCGATCAGCGGATCAAGCGCGACGCGCCCGAGAGGCGCCAGATAGCCTCCCAACGCCAATAAGAGCAAGCCGGCAACGATCAGGATGATGATAAGGGTCTGAAAAGTACGGGGGAAGTTCATACGGGGATGGTCAGGTGTGGCGGGTGCTGCCGCGCTCCAAACCAACCAGGAGGTGCCTCAAGTCGTCGTAAGCTTCCAAGATCATGCCAGCCCCCCGGGCAACGCAGGTCATCGGGTCTTCCGCCACCCAAACACGCACGCGGGTTTCTTCAGTCAGGCGGCGGTCGAGGTTGCGCAGGAGAGACCCGCCGCCAGCAAGACAGATTCCGGTTTCCATTAGATCGGCAACGATCTCCGGTGGACATTCATCCAGGGCATCTTTGATCGTATCGACGATCACGTCCACCGATCCAGTAATTGCCTCGCGGATCTCCACAGAGGAAACCTCGACCGCTTCGGGTAATCCGGTAACCAGATTGCGCCCTCGCACAGTGAGGGTGAGTTCCTCGTTCAGGTGATAACCAGATCCGATGGCAATTTTGGTTTGCTCCGCCATACGCTGACCGATAAGCAGGTTGTACTTGTTGCGCATGTAATGCTCGATTTCCTGGTCCATTTCGTCGCCAGCCACCCGCAAGGAACGGGAGATAACCACGCCGCCCATGGATAAGACCGCCACCTCAGTGGTACCGCCGCCGATATCGACGACCATACTGCCCCGGATTTCAGCGATGGGCAGGCCGGCACCTAAAGCGGCGGCGATAGGCTCTTCGATCAAGCCGACTTCACGCGCCCCGGCTGACATAGCCGCATCGTATACGGCGCGCTTCTCCACCTCAGTGACGCCGGCTGGGATGCCAATGATGACGCGCGGGCGTGGGACCGGCACGATGCTTTGCTGGTGGGCTTTGCCGATAAAATACTCCAGCATCGCCTCGGTGATTTCAAATTCTGAGATGACGCCGTCGCGTAGTGGACGTACGGCGATTATGTTGGCTGGTGTGCGGCCGACCATCTCTTTTGCTTCCACACCAATTGCTCTTGGCTCACGGGTGCGCTTGTCGATCGCTACCCATGAAGGTTCGTTGATGACAATTCCTTTACCGCGAACATTGACCAACGTGTTGGCTGTGCCCAGGTCAATGCCGATATCCAACGAGAAGAACCCCAGAAGCCAATTAAGGGGATTGAAAGCCAAGTTGGGCTCCTTGATAGTTGGGTTATGTAATGTAGATGATTTTGACTGTGCGGATTATACCATTGAACAGGGGGAATATTGTACTGCGGAGCATGAGGTAAAGAATATAACCACGAATAACACGAATGGACACGAAAAGTGATTTCCAATTTTAGGATGTGTCAAAAGAGCAGGGGTAATGTGGAATAGAGGTTGGAGAGCGAAGGCTGGGGGCGCGAAAAGTAGGATGGTGAAATTCGTGCTATAAAAT
>JACUUU010000181.1 GCA_014859065.1 Anaerolineales bacterium | reverse complement strand
ATAAAGAAACCTACCTGTGAAAACACAGATAAGGCGCTTTGTGCCTACTTCACACCTGGTGATTGGTGGTGGACGGTACGTATCCCTAAAAGAGCGCGGTTTGGGGTTTACACAGTAAATTTAACGGTGAATCGTTTGAATTCCCCCGTAGCAGGCTGCCATTCGAAGTCCATGCTGGAGACCATTGCCGAGCTTGGTCCCCGCTTGAGCAGGAGCAACAATCGATCCAGCGAGGGACGCTCCCCTTCAGCCAATACCTCAACAGATCCATCCCAACGATTGCGCACCCAACCGGTGAGACCGATCTCAATGGCTTTGCGGTGGACGAAGGCACGAAATCCAACGCCTTGGACCCGGCCTTGGATTGACACATGCAATCGTGAAAGATCAGCTGGCATCATTACCTCCTTTTCTTATCAGGTTGATGATTGTCAATGCGAAGGGAGCAGCCAGGATGGTTGCTAACAAGACGACCCAAGGGATCATTTCCTGGAAAGAATGATACCAAGAAATGCCTGCGAACGTATCCCGCCGCCATTGATTCTCCAGCCGGTTTAGATTGACGGCAAATGCCTGTTCAATGCCCTGTTCGCAGGTTGTTGCAGAGTCATATTTCGCCAAGAGGTTCAATATTCCAGAGGTGTCGTAATGATGGTGCAGGTAGCGGGTGAATGAGGTGGACTGCGCATAGGCTAATAACGAATCGGAAGTATCCTGGGGGAATGCCCGGCACAAGGACGACAATGGTAACAAATGGTTGTTTTGATGGGCACCTTCCAACAGAACCTGGTATTCAGGGTTCGGGTGGAGCTCGTTTATTGATGCAAGTCCTTCGATTAACCAGACTGGTAACGCGCTGTAATTGTCTTGAACAACCTGGTAGGTAAGGATGTGCATTATTTCGTGGGGGATGCGCTGCCTGATCTGTGTCGATTGGTCTGGGCCGCGAGGTAAAGAGACCAAGATGATGCCCAACGCTGGATCTGCATGACCGGCGATCTGGGCATCTCCTAACTGCCGTAAGGATGTTTGCAGGTCTTCAGCACTTTCATAGGCGTATATATCGATGGTATGCGGGGGCATAACCGGGACGTAACCCAAGGCTGAAATCAAGCCGTCCTGGGCGGATTGGAGCACTTCGTCAATGAATTCGGGATCGGTTTTGTAGTAATGCAGCTTAAAAATACCGTCTTGTGATGTCTGCCAGGGGAAGCGGTTATCCTCATAAAAGAACAGGAATTCAGGGCTGGTTGCTACCTTGCCATCTGCCAGGGTGACCTGGTACCAATAAGCGACATTCGAGAAAGCCCTGATTGCACCTCGACTGGCATCATACATCGAGATGACTCGACCGCGGCTGGAGGGAGTAACTGGGTTTAATTCCAAAGGTGGTTCACCGTTTACACGGAGAAAAGGAACCACACGTTCAATAGGTGTCTGGGAGCTGATAGTTGCCCGGAATGTGATCTGAGCGCCAAAAGTGTACTCGACCTCCGCATCTAACACTTCAAAGTCCGAGCTGGCTCGGGCAGTAGAGCTAACCAGGCAGGACAACCCGATGAAGAGAGCGGCGATGAAAAAGGCGCGCCAGCAGGCATGCATATCAAGCCCCCAAGTAAGCCAGCAGAGGGGTAAGCGTTAATGGGCTGAGCAAGGTGGTCGTAACGACCGCCATGGTAACGAACCCTGGTTCTACATCATATTCGGTAGCCAAAATAATGGAAATCACCGCAGTGGGCATAGAGGCTTCCAGAATACCGGCCTGGCGAGCAACTCCATGAAGGCCGAAAGGGGTACTCAGCAGGATAGCCAGGAGGGGCGCAGCCACAAGCCTCACCGAGTTCGTTACAGCCATGGCTAATTTTTCGCCGTTCCATTTGGCATTGGCTAATTGAATGCCCATGAGCACCATCAGCACTGGAATGGCTGCATTTCCCAGGATCGTTACAGTGCGGTCAAATGGGAGCGGCAAGTGCCATTCGAAACGGGTGAACAGCATTCCCAGAATAACTGCGTAAACGATAGGGATCTTTAACAAGCCTACCAGGGCGTCTTTTAGAGAAAATTTTCCCAGCGAAGCAATCACAACACCCAGGGTGTACATTAGGATCGCTGAGATGACAAAATAAATGCTGGCGTGAGCCAGACCTGGTTCTCCAAACGCAAAAAGGTTGAGCGATAAGCCGTAGTTTCCGGCGTTGACAAACATGGTCGAAAGTAGCAGCGCGATTAGAAGCCGGCGCTCTAAACGGATTAACCGGCCGATAACCCAAGCAACTGCTCCGATGACCAAGATATTCACCAGGGCATATGAAGCCATACGCAGGACTTCATAATCACCAAGCTGGCTGGTAGTAATCAAGGTAAATATCAGGCAAGGACTGAAGATAAAAAAGGCTACCTTCGATATCGAACGAGCATTGACCTTTAGATATTTAGCAGCCAGAAAACCAGTTCCTGCTGCTAGAAAAATTGGTAAGATGTTGTTGGAGAAGAGGAGAGCTAGGTTATTCAATCAGGGATGTCCTCATCATCGTCTTCGTGATTTTCGGAGTCGTAAATGTCCTCACCCAGGTCTTCTTGTTCATTATCTGGGAATTCGAAAAGGGTAAAAAGATCGGTGTTTTCATTGAATTCAAGGTTTTCCAGCGCTGCTTCGATGAGATCGATTTCTCCAGCTTCTTCAGAAGATTCCCAGAGTTCTTCGAGTGATTCCTTCACCCCCTCACCACTGATTTGCGACAACGACCAGATCGCGGCGCGGCGAACGTCATCATCGCTGTCATCGGTGAGCTCAATAAGGCGCGGGAGGGCTGTTGAAATCTCAAGTTTGCCGGCAGCTTTAGCTGCTTCTGCCCTTAAGGAGGGCAAGCGATTATTGAGGTAAAAGAGAACGACATCTTCCCACCTCTCATCGATCGAACGACCGATCGCGGACAGGGCTGATTTGATCCATTTAATATCACCGGATTTCAAGGCGTTTTCGATCAATGATGGCACTTCCGGGTGGCTAGAAAAGCCCATGGCTTCTAAGGAACGCTGTTTGACCAGATCTGATTGGTTGTGTTGAAGAACATGCAATAAGCAGTCTTCGATTTGGCGCAACGTTTCTCTTGAGATTTCGTCCACCTCACCGAGGTAGATAAAACGACTCAGCGCGGATGCACAGGCAGCTTGAACGTCTTCATTGGTATCTTGTTCGAGTAAGCTCATGAATTTGGGAATTAAATCGAGGCTTTCAGACCCTTTCAGGATTTGAACACCTAGTTCCCGAATGCTGGCGTCTGAATCTGTGATGGCAAACCGCCCGATCGCTTCAAATGAAAGGATTAAATTCTCTTTCCCCAAGTTCAATAAATCGATTAATACTGATTTGCGTCGGGAGAGGGGAATCTCGCCCCAAATGTCCTTGAGCGAATTCAATTCATTGTCGTCAAGATCTGACAGGCGGTAAAGATAACGGTTATGAAGTTGGGTATCTTCGTCGAATAATGCTTCCAACAATTGTTGGAAGGGAATAACTTCAGGTTCTATCGCCATGTTTTTGATACAAGATGACTGGCTTTGCCCTACTCTATCTGGGTAATTCGATAGGATTGATGAAATCCTGAAGGTTCACGTAGAGGAGTAGCAATATCAATAGAACGAAACTGACCAGGTTAATGACATTCTCGTAGTGGGGGGGAATGCGTTTTCTGAGGATGATTTCTGGAAGCGTAAACAGGATACGCCCTCCATCCAAAGCGGGTATTGGCAGTAAGTTCAGGAGACCGAGTGAGATTGTGATGGTCGTGAAAAACATCATTACGCTCACCAAGACAGGTATTGTGGGCATTACTTCCCCGGTACGGATCTCTGAATAGATGTCGAACATGCCTTTAAAACCAACAATGCGGCCTTCCTCTGCACTTAACTCACCTCTGATGAGCTGACCAGGGAATGACAAGATGGCAATGCTGTGATCGTAGACGGCCACAAACCCCATCGGAAGTGCGACTGGGAAGGAGATTGGTTGAGTGGGATGACCCATCATGATCCCGATTGCGCCTTCTCCTTCAGGTGGTTGGCTGCGCGGGACTAGCGAAGTGTTAATTTCTTCTCCATTTCGCTGCAGCACTAACGCTGTGGTTGTATCGAGACTGGCACGGATCTCTCTTTCCAGGGCAGCGGTGCTATCGATCACCTGATCGTTTACCTGTAGAATTAGATCACCCGGGCGAACACCGGCCATTTGGGCAGGTGAGTTTTCGGCGACATCCATTACCTGGACTTGGTTTGTGATTGGAGAACCCATATTGGTAAAAATGATGGCGTATAAGAGCACACCAGCCATCAGGTTGGCGAATGGGCCAGCAAAAAGGACAGCCAAGCGTACCCAGGGGCTGGCTGCGGCTAAGCCCCCCTTGACTTCGGGGTCATTTTCTCCCTTCGGGCGAACGAACCCACCAAGTGGGATCCAATTTAAGGTGAACTTGGTCCCACCGGCCTCGAAGAGAGTAGCTACACGAGGTGGGAATCCCAAGCCGAATTCCTCGATTTCTACCTTAAAAAACTTGGCTACCAGGAAATGCCCCAGCTCGTGAATGATTATCAATGCTGCCAGTGCAGCGATAAATTGCACAATTTCTATCATTAAGATTTACCACCAATCATGATCTTTTGTAAATTTATATTTTCAATGATTATATCTTGTCCTGATGAATCGTTCCAGTCATAAGCCATCTAAGTGAATTATTCTAACAGAACTTTAACAGCAGATTTGGTGCTGTCTTGGATGAAGAGGTGTTATTGGAGATATTGAATGGAATGGGAAAATGAATATGAACTGGTCCAGATTGAAATCAACTCGCAAGCAATTGAGCAGGACCACCAGGATGGGAGGTCAGAACTTTGCTAATGCCGGGTATCTGCTCGAGCTTCTGGGTAATTTTCTCTGTGAAGCTTGCCTGGCAGAGCACGTGCACGTTCGGGCCAGCATCTATGGTATAGAAGACTGGGAGACCTTCTTTCCTCCAGGTTTGGACTGCCTGCATGATTTCAACTGTGCCTGGTTGCCAATAAAGCAAAGGGGGGGAGGATGTCATCATGACCGCGTGCATCATATTGCTGTCGAGCTCACAGATGTACGCCAATGCCTCGAAATCGCGGTTGAGAATTGCCTGACGGCAGATCTCCAGCCGGCGGGGCGTGTCTTCCAGGCGTGAGTTCTGCAGCGGGCTGGTTTTTGCCAAAGCATGCCCTTCCGTCGATCCTATGGATTTGCTGACCTGGCTGACGATGGCGATGCAGTCAACCAGGTCCCAATGCTCGGGTGGAGCGATCGAAAAAGCGTAGGAAGAATAGTGGTCATCACCAGCCTGCCACTCGACGAACCCACCCGGAAGTGAGCGGCAGGCGGACCCAGAGCCAGTGCGTGCCAGGCTGGACAGCTGCGCCTCTGAGAGCTCCAAGCCGGCAGCGGAGGAAGCTGCTAATGCCAGAGAGGCGAATGCGGATGCTGAAGAAGCAATGCCTGCGCCAATTGGGAAATTATTCTCACTGTTAACCCGGGCAAACCAGTCAATGCCAGCCATAGACCGAACGCGATCTAAAAATTTCCTCACGCGCGCCAAGCCTGTGCCAGAAATAGTCCGCGTATTCAAAATTAGATGGTCAGCTTTTAAGTCCGCCTGGAAGGCGACCGAAGTGATCGTGAAAAGATCCGCCAGGTTCATTGAGATGGAGCTGTTAGCCGGAATGCGGAGATCAGGGTCACGATCACCCCAGTATTTGATAAAAGCGATATTTGGGCTGGCTTTAGCTTTTGCACTTAGATCGCTCATAAAGAATATCCTGGAAGAAATGGTGAAAGGTTTATGGAAACAGAGATCCCCACGCTGGATGTGAATGTAAGGGAATCAGATCTGCCTCCGTGTGAATCCGGTCAAGATCATCAAAACCACGTTGAACTGCTTTGTGTAAATAGTCAATGGCTTGCTGGTTTTCTCCCATCAAAGCCAGACATCTGGCGGTGTTGTAAAATACCCAGCCTGGTGCGGTGTCGAGCGATATTGCCCTTTCGTACCAGCGCTTCGCTTCCTGATACGCTCCAAGGGAACGGTGATCATCTCCGTTCAGAGCAAATTGGATCGCCAGGTCCAGAGCGCAAAGATGGATCGAATAGTCATGTACCTTACTGAAACCTGCTCGCAAAGCCAGGGCAACCGAGGGTGTATTGTTTTTCCAACAGTGCCAGCCGATCCGCTTATAACTGTGCGCAAAGGCGTGATCTAGAAGAGCCAGGGTGGTGATGGTCGCTAACCCCTGGCGTTGGAAGTCATCGACAGTCGCTACCCCGACTTCACAGCGGTCAACGGTGTTATATTCTGAAAGACACCAACTCGCCAGTTTTTCACCTTTTAAGACACAGAAGCCAAAACTCTTTTCAAGGAAATCTTCAATTGTGGGGCGTTCCGAGCAAAGTTCTTCCTTCAAATAATCCAGGTTTTCGAGATGGGGTTGAGATAAAAGTTCACGATCTACGGGGCAAAGGGTGAAATCATGGCTGAGCAATTGGCGCCAATCCTGTACGAGATGGGTGCACTCAAGGTAGGTGCGTTGGCGAATTACCGGATGCAAACCTGCCAGGATATCATCGATATGAAGATGCCAGACAGCAGAACTTGTGTGGATAAAGAATACCCCTTGGTCGGGATCGAAGTAGCCGGGTACGATCGTCTCCAGGATCAGGTTGCGGAGAGCTTGATTGAAGTCGCCATTTTGCGGTTCGCCAGCGAAAACCAGGTGATTTTGATAGGCGAGCAAGGCGATCGTTGGCTTTGAAGGGTTATCTGCGTAGAGATATCCAGGTGTCAATCCAGCCAAGACAGACCCAATCGCCAATTGATAGTCGAGTGGTTCAAATAAATGAGCGACTTTTTCAGGTGTTGTTGGTTTCAATTCAAAAGAGTTCTAACGTCACCGATTCCAGGATTTGGCGATAGGTGGTGGTTGGATCTCCTTCAAAAGGAGTATAGCTGCGCAAAAGGTAGTTCTCCTCATCAAAATCTACCTCACCAATATCAGGATTGGTCCACCTGCGTCCATCGGGAAGAATAATGGTGGCACTTGCTTTAACATCCAAA
>JACUUU010000004.1 GCA_014859065.1 Anaerolineales bacterium | reverse complement strand
CCTGGCTGTTTACCAGCCCGGCTGCCACTCCAGAGACGGTTCCATCGCCGCCAGCCGCGACGATCAACTCGAAACCACGCTCGAGGGCGGCTGCAACCACGTCTGCAAGCCGCTTATCTTCGCTGGTCTCATAAATTTCATATTCACTTTTCTGCCACTGATCGGCGAGCAGCTGCTTCACCTGCTCCCGATCTGCGCTCCCGGCAAGGGGATTCAAAATCACAAATTTTTTCATCTCATCAAAAAAGGATACAGCCGTACATTAGGATTCAAATAGCACAAATAGACCTGGGGGGTTACGCCGGTGATCTCCTTGACAGCTCGCCCATACCACCCAAGCTGCAGTTCATGCTCACGGGAGAACTGCTCTAAAATATCCTCTCTCATATACTCGGTTTTCCAATCGATCAGCTTCCAAACCCCATCTGAAGCCCGATAGAGCAAATCGATCACCCCCTCGACCACCCCACCCTCGGTCTTCAACAAGAACGGCAGCTCGGCAAACCGTTCGCTTGCGGCATCAATTTCTGCAAACAAAGCATCCCTGGTCAGTTTTGACAGCATTCGGTAGGAAGATTCAACTGCCTCAGCAATGGTGCTCGTTTTCCAGATCCCCTCTTTTCGAGCTAGGCTCTCTAACAGCGAATGTAATTCTTGAGGCGGCTTTGACAGGCAACCCCAATCAGCCAGAGCTTTGTGCACCATGCGCCCAATCACATAAGCCGGCGCTCGTACTTGTCCACTATCGCCAGAGGGGTGCAGGAGGCGTGGGAACATCTGCATTCCACCTGCAGTCTCAGCTTGACCGAACCGCGTGAGCTGAGTGACCGATATGGAACGTGGGAAAGCCTCACCCGACAAAGGTTCTGCCAGCCTCGGTATCTCGGTTATGCCCGCCTGGCTGGGATACACTTCACCACCCCAACTTTTTAATATCGGCGCCGCCCTTGGTTCGACTATGCGAATAGAAAACCGCCCCTTATCCACCACCCGTTCCCCATCCCCCCCTGCTTCGATCTCCATCGCCGCCAATATCTCCTGCAGCCAGGAGCCCTTCTCCCCCAACCTCCCCGATAGGATCAACAGATCTGCCGCCCGCGTGCAGGCTACATACAGCAGACGTTTATTTTCAGCCTGCTCCATCTGCTCCTCCAACCATTCAGCCCACAGATAGCTGGCTGGCTTCCGCCAATCACCCTGATCATCGCGCAGCTGGCAGACGATCCCATAAAGCGGGTCGTGCAGGATGCGGGAGTCGAACGCCCTCTGTTGTGCTCTGCGGCCTAGATCCGCCAGCACCACCACCGGAAACTCCAACCCTTTAGCTGCGTGGATCGACATCAACTGGACCGCGCCGCTTTCGGGGGTCTTCCCCAGCGCCTCGCCTTCACGCGCTTCTTGAGCTTTCAATGCCTGCACGCGCCGCAGGAACTCAGACAGGTTCGCCCCTCCCCACTCCCGCGCGAATTCCAAAAGCTTCAACACATTGCTGCGCCGGCGTCCCATCCCGCCGGAGTCACGATCGGAAATCGCCAGAGCAGCTTCATAGCCAGTTTTACTGACCGCCGCGCGCAGCAGTTCCCACACCGGTGCACGCCCGGCAAGCGACCATAGCGCTGCCAAGACTTCAGCTGCAAAAGCGACCTCTTCACCCTGGTTAGTGCTCGGGGGGTCCTGCAGTGCAGCAGTATAGGATCGCGGATCAGGGCTACGTTCATTATCTGCCTTCCACCAGCGCAAGCGGTAGAGGGTCTCATCGCTCAGACTGAACAGGGGGGATCGTAAAGCTGAAGCCAGGCTGAGGTCGTCCCCCGGGCTGTATAAACTTAACAGCAGGGAGATCAGATCCTGGACCTCGGGCAGGTTGTAATATCCGCGCCCGGAGACTGCCAGATAAGGCAAGCCAGCCGCTTTGAACTGTTCTTCATACAGGGGCAGAGAGGTGGTGGCGCGCATTAGGACCGCCGCATCGTTAAACATGAAAGGGCGGTATTCTCGCCTGCCTTTATCCCACACCAGGAACTCCCCCGCATGCAAGCTGAGCAGCCGCCGGGCGATTTCAGCAGCTTCCCATATGCGCGCCGACTCCATGTCGATGTTTGTATCCTCTTGGTCTTTGTTTGGGATCAGGATCATTTCAACCGGCGCAGGCACCACCGGCTGGGATGGAAAATCATCCCGCTCAGCAGTCAATCGACCTGGTTGAGCTTCGAAATCGGTATAGTCTTTTGCTAAAGGCTGCAGCAGCTGGTCGAATAAAACGTTGTTGAAGGAAAGCAAAGGTTGGTGGGTGCGAAAGGAACGCGCCAGCCGCAGGGCTGGGAAGCCACTGGCTCTCTGAATTTGCTCTTTGGTCTGGTTGAAGACCGAAACCTGCGCCTGCCGGAAGCGGTAAATCGATTGTTTGGCATCTCCAACCACAAATAAACGCTCGCCCTGCGTGGGATGTGCTAATTTGTAGATGATGCTCTGCTGAATTTGGTTGGTGTCCTGGAACTCATCGACCATCACGTGGTTGATCCCCGCCAGATATGCCCGCAGACGTTGGCTGCGTGGTTCTTGAGAGAGCAGCTGCTCGGTGAGCATCTCCAGATCGTCGAAATCCAATGCCCGCCGTTCATCTTTGAGCTGTCCATAAGATTGATTCAAACGCCCCCACAGCTGCTTCCACAGCAGTAGCGCTTGAATGGCTTGTTCATCCTCAGCGTCAATTTCTCTGGTAAACCCGCGTTTTTCAATTTTTTGAGCTACCTCCCGCAGCGCCCCCAAGGAGGCTTTCAGGGCAGTCATCTCTTCCTTGCCGCCCCAATTCACACCTCTGCCTCCTTTCAGGTTGATGTTCAACCACACACTTATCGCCCCAGCGTAGTCACCTGCCGACTGCAGCTGGCATCCCTGCTGGGCATATTCGACTGACCTGGCTAACAGGTCTTCACGAGCGCGAATTGCGATGGCAGGAATCGCGTGCAGAGCGCTGCAAAACAGCTCATTGCTGCTCAGCTCCGCCTGCCACAGCTGCGCTTTCATCTCCGCAAACCCTTCTTCCCACCGTTCGATCAGGGTAGCAGGGTCCGGTAGTTGGTCAAATATCCTGCTGACCGTACCGCGTTTTACCAGCAAGCTGCTCATCTCAGAGCGCAGATCTCTCACCCTGATGGTGGTCAGCAGGTCTAAGACCGGGCTGTCTTCGTCCACCAGTTCAACCAGGGTCTGCTGGATCGCCTCCTCCTTCAACAAGTCCGATTCCTGCTCATCCAGCTCGGTGAAAAGTGGGTCGATGCCGGCTGCAATGGCGTTCTCTTTCAGGATGCGGGCACACAGACCGTGGATCGTGCTGACCTGTAAGCGGTCAACCAGGCGGCGGCGGTCCTGCCAGTGGGTGTCAGCGGGATAGGTGCGCACCTTCTGTTCGATTGCTGCCCGGATGCGCGTGCGCATCTCACGGGCTGCTTTTTTGGTGAAAGTGACCGCCAGGATGCTTTCCAGCGGCCACTCAGGATGTTCCGACAGCAGGTGGATAAAACGCTCCACCAGCACCCAGGTTTTGCCCGTCCCGGCACCGGCATCAACCAGCAATGCGCGACCCTGTGTCTCGATTGCCGCCTTCTGCTCACTGGTAGCGCTCACAACTCCCTCCGCTGGCGCGCTTTGGCGATGCTCACGCGGCTTACCCGGCATAAGCTGGAAAAGCTGCACCACCGCTGGCACGCGCTGGCACCCCAGGCTGATTTGCCCGGTTGGCTGGGGAATTCGCCGCGCTGGATACGTTCGATAAATTCCACAGCCAGATCCAGAATGCCTTGAACGACCGCATCCTGACTGACCGCAGCGTTAAACTTCAACACCCCGCTCTTTTCACGCCTGGGAATGTGGAGATAGGCGCTTTCGATTACGCGGGCTGAGTCTGACAACAGGGGTTCAACTGCCAGCGCGTAAATGGCAGTCTGGAACGCCAGCCCGTTCTGCAGGTCCTTTTTCGTGAATCCCAGGCTGCCGCTCTTGTAATCGATGACTTGCAGGTTTCCCTGGTTGTCGATATCTACGCGGTCGATGACCCCAGCAACACGGTAAGGTTGCCCATCTCCCCCCTCTAGCTGCAAGCTTGGCAACCTGCTTCCTGAAAAGCCGAAGCGCACCTCCTGCAAATAGGGTCGGAAGCGAGCCTGATCGCCGTTGGTCTCGCATTCCCAAACAACCAGAGTTCTCAGCAGCCGAAGCAGCTCGTTTTGCTCGTGCCGCCATAATGCGCTGGGGCGGAAGGCGAACCTCTCAGGAGCATGCCTGAATACCTGCTTGCAGATCGCCTCTAAACGCTGGATCAAGATTTCCTGATTTCCACGGGTGAACTGCCAGTCGTGCTGGGCGGCATACCTATGCAGGTATTCTAGGATGGCATGCAAAAGGCTGCCTTGCTGCATGGCATCCAACCCATCGATGGGGTCCTCCCTCGGTTCAAGCTGCAGCACCGTCTCTGCGAAGAAACCGAAAGGACAGTTGCCGTAACTGTTGAGGCGTGAGGGGCTCCAGCGATGAGCCGATCCAAATCTGGCACGCAGCTCGGATAAGATCTCTTTAGACCCCAGGTAGCCTTCGAAAGCTCCGCCAGGCTGCCAGCTCTGCCTGGTGCGCATTACCTCCGCTGCCCGCACAGCAGCCTGCCATTCTTTCTCGATCGCCGCCGGGATTTTTTGCACCTCTGAGATTGCCAGGGCAGTTAGCATTTCGTCCTGACAGGCAGCCCGCTCGACTTGGGGAGATTCAGCGATCGGTAGCTCCACCACTTCCAAACCCGTGAGATTGCCAGTCACTTCTCCCCAATAAGGCGAGGGCTGCCATTCCGCCCCGTTCTCATCCAGGTATGGTCGCAGCAAGGTCAACTTATTTCGACAGTTGCTGACCACCTGCCACCACAAGCAGGCATCTTCAGCCGGGTGGTAGCGCACGATAGGCAGGGGATGATGTTCGCGTTCCATTGGCGCGTACAGGCAGTCAGCACCCGGTGGGCGCGGAAATTCTCCTTCACTCATCCCCAGCACGATGGTGTAATCGAAGATTGTTGAGCGAGCTGCATGGATCGATTCGCAGGTGACTCCTCCCTGAAGGGGGTCTAAAGGTAGGGCTGTGGACGGAAGCAGAGTGAACAGTTCATCCCTGAAACCCTCCCAGGTTAAATCTTCATCTGGATCAGAGATATTGATAAAAGATGCCGCCACCATCTGGCTGATCACCTCAGTCAAACTAACCACAGATTGAAGGTCACGCTCCCTGAACTGCAGGTTTTCTGCGCAGCAGTTCCACATCTCCAGGCTGACATTGCCTTCGTTTTGAAGGTCCTCCTCTTCCCCATTGGCTTGCTCCTGGGGAAATGGTCCCAGGATATTCTCCTGAAGCCAGATTCCAAATGCGCGCATCGAGGCGGTGGATGGCGGGGTGAGATGGTTGAAAAAAGCCAACAAGCCCCTCCCGATCTCGCTCAAATCTTCGGCGCTCAGTTGGTCGACCAGGAAATCTGAGCGCCGTTCGTCATCATCCAGTGACTCTCCACCAAGTTCGCTGGGCTGCAGCGCGTATGACCATTGATCGATCCCCGCAACCACCGGACGTTGGCGAGACAGCTGGTCCAACCGGTCGATCTGCTGCGCGTCTAGCCAGGGCTGACGGAAGTAAGGGGAACGCAGCGCATCCATCGTCTGCCGCCAGGGGAAATCCGGATAAAGGCTGAGCAGGTTGATCAATTGGGCGATCGCCGGTTGGTCGTGCAGCTGACCCTCGACCTGGATTGGCACCCCATACTCCCTGGAAACTGCCTGGATAATGGGCAAATAAACTGGCTTGTCAGTCACCAGCAGACCAATTTGATGCGGCAGGACTCCGCTTAAGAGCAGTTCTTTGATTTCCCTGACAGCGTAGCGCACCTCTGCCTCTCTGGAGGGAGCCGCGATCGCCGCCAATGATTGGTCTGCCTGATAAGGAGGCGGCTTTAGTTCAAACAGGGTTTCGCTCACGTGTCTTATTGATGATGGCGGCCTGCCCACTCCCTCCCAATTTACAACCTGTGGGTATAGTGACCGTTCGAGGGTTGAGCGCGTGCGACCCAGGCGGTAGAGAGCCAAACTGTCCCGGCTGCGCTCCTGATCCCATAACAGGTAGATAAAAAAAGCCCGCCGGCGTTTGGCGATCTGTTCCAGAATGCGCACCTGCAGCGGGTTGAAATGGTCAAAACCCAGGATGAAGAATGGCTCGTCACTACTTAAAAGATCTGCATCACCTTCCAACCGCTCTGCTGCCAGCCAAAGAAGCCCATCTGCGTCGGAGGTATTGGTATCGTGCAGGAAGTCCTGGTAGCGCTGGTAGAGCTTCGCCAATTGCTGGTCGCGTTCGCTTTGGCTTTGATCGGCATGCATCTGCACTTCTTCAGGGGAAATCCCCTGACTCTTCACTTCCCGCAGCCACTCGATCAACACTTGAGTGAAGCCTGGTTTATTCCACACGCTGGCAAAGGTGGTCAGACTCCCCTCGCTGAACAGCTCCCAAAGCAACCTGCCTACCAGACGGCGGATAGAGATATCGCTCAAGCGTTGGATAGGAGCGCGCGCTGCCTCCAGAATGATCTCCCCCAAACCATAAAACTGGACCATGCGCACCCCTAAGGAGCTTTGCAGCTGCCAGCGGGCGCTGCTTATGGCCGCGGTAGTCGGCATCAGCATATAGGTCGTTGACAGCGTCTTGTTTGATTTGCAATTATCAATCTGATTATTGATGTGCTGGAAGGCAACAGCAAGGTCTGGGATCAGGACCAGGTTTGCAGGCATTCAGCCTCCTTTGTCGATCTCAGCAGAGCGAGAGGTTTCGGCAGATTATACCCACATGCCAAGCTTATGGCGTTATTACAACCCTGAGAGGTTTGCCAAAACTCTCCAGTTGGTCTAGAGTCTCATTAATCAAGCCGGCATCCAGGGGAATCGTCTGACTGATTACAGCAGACAAGTCGAGTTTACCTGAGCTTGCCCAGGTAAGCAATTGAGGAATCTCCTGAGCCAGGTGGTCGGATACGCCGATCAATTCAGCCTCTTTGTTAATCACCTCTTGATAAGGCGCGATCTGGAAAGATTCTTCAGTCAGACCAGCGACAGCTGCACGGCCAAGGACAGCTAGCGACTGCACTGATTGCTGCATGGTGAGCGGCAAACCAATCAGCTCCAGAGCTACATCAACACCTCTCCCTCCAGTCAGGCGTTTGATTTCAGCCACCGGATCCGTCTCCCGAGCATTGACCGGCACTGCCCCATAGTGGGCTGCTTTTTCCAGTTTGGCAGGATTGATATCGACCGCCAAGACTAGCTCTGCTCCATAGGCGCGCGCCAGTTGGATAGCAGAGATGCCCAAACCCCCAACACCAAAAACCGCCACCGACTCGCCTGGTTTTAACCTGCTCTTATTGATAGCGTGCAGCGAAGTGGCTGACGAGCACATCATAATTGCGCCTTGCTCGAAAGGCACTTCATCCGGCAGCACGAAAACGCTCCTGGCAGGTATGCGAATATATTCAGCATAACCTCCATCGCGATACTTCCCGATCATCGAACCTGATTTGCAGAACTGCTCGCTGCCGCGCTGACAGTATTCGCATTCACCACAGGTAACCAGGTAATGTAAACAAACCCGCTCACCTGCTTTGATCGAAGTCACCTCTGACCCAACCTGCTCGACAATTCCAGAGACCTCGTGACCCAAGGTGAGCGGCAGCGGGTGAACCGGCGATCTGCCCGCGCGGTAGTGGGCATCAGAATGACAGATGCCGGCAGCTTTGACCGCTACTAGCACATCATTGGCACCCACCTCAGGGATTTCGATTTCCTGCAACTCCAGAGGTTTCCCAGGTTCAACCAATCTTATTGCTCTCATCAATACTCCTCATGTTGAAAATCACTCTTCATCAGGAATTTATAACTCAACATTTGGATGTTAATTTAAACATCCAACGACGATACCAATCTTGGGATATATTATAAAAGTGGTTAGCAACACATGAGTATGAATGCCAATTATTCTGCAAACATTTCCTGCAGAACAGCAAGGGTTTCTGAGGCCGCTTTCTTATCGATTACACCCAATTTACGAAGCAGGCGGCGCTTATCCACCGTGCGGATTTGATCGAGTATAATCTGGCCTTCCTTCCCTTCAAATCTTAGATTGACCCTTGTGGGATAGTTCCTTCTCATCGTTGTCATCGGCGCGATTGTCACCGTAGCAATGTTGCGGTTCATCTCATCTGGAGACACCACAACACAAGGTCTGGCTTTTTGCATCTCCCTTCCAACCGTAGGATTGAGATTAACCAGAAATACCTCAAAGCGCAAAGCTACCATTGCCACTCTGCCTGATCCCAATCTGTGCTGGTTTCTTGATCAAGCATGTGGTCATCACCTACCTCAGCCATACGTTGGAATGCCGCCTCCCACCCCTGACGCATTTCAGCCACTCGTCGAACGATTATTTGATTATCTTCCACCCGTATTTCAACATCCCCTTCTAAGTTTACCTGTTTAAGCAACGGGCGGGGAATGCGTATGCCCTTCGAATTGCCAATATTTACTAAACGCGTCCGGTATCCCATGCCAGCCTCCTTTTAATTTGTGATTACATTGTAATTACCCGTAAGTTGACTGTCAAGGGTTATTATCCCTATTACCTCACCGCAAGAACCTGGCTTCCGCCTAGAACAAGAATAGTTTACCTTGCTTATTGGATTTTGATGTTATGTTCACAGCTTAAACATCCAGGTTCCTAACTTCTTTGGCGTGGGTCTGGATAAAGCGGCGTCTCGGGGGAACTGCCGCGCCCATCAACATATCAAACGTGCGATCCGATTCAGCGGCATCTTCTATCGATACCTGCAGCAGCGTGCGATTCTCGGGGTCCATGGTCGTCTCCCACAACTGTTGGGGGTTCATCTCGCCAAGCCCTTTGTATCGCGAAAGGTTGACCTTATCTGGAGATATCCCTAAGCCCTTGATCACCCGCTCCCGGTCTGATTCGGAGTAAGCGTAATGGACTGAGTTCTTATATGCGATGCGGTAAAGAGGTGGTTGGGCAATGTAAAGATGCCCTTCTTCGATCAGCGGCTGCATATAACGGAAGAAAAAAGTCAGCAGCAGTGTGCGGATGTGACTGCCATCTACATCAGCATCGGTCATGATGATTATGCGTCCATACCTCAGACCGGATAAGTCGAAACTTTCCCCCACACTGGTTCCTAGCGCTGATATCAAAGATTTTACTTCATTATTTGCCAGAATTTTATCTAACCGGGCTCGTTCGGTGTTGAGGATCTTACCGCGCAAAGGCAGGATAGCCTGGAAATGACGGTCACGACCCTGTTTGGCTGAACCACCCGCAGAGTCGCCCTCAACAATATACAGCTCGGTCTTGTTCGGATCGCGCTCGGAACAGTCTGCCAGCTTACCGGGCAGGGTCAAGCTTTCCAGCGCGGATTTGCGGATTACCAGATCACGTGCCCGCCGAGCGGCATCACGCGCCCGTGCCGAGGTCAGACATTTCTGCACGATTGCCTTCCCCGCAGATGGGTTCTCCTCAAGAAAACGGCTGAAAGCCTCATTGACCACCTGCTGGGTAAAGGTCTGCACTTCGGCATTCATCAACTTGACCTTGGTTTGGCTCTCGAACTGCGGGTCAGGGTGTTTGATGCTGACAATGGCAGTGAGTCCTTCGCGGGTATCATCGCCGCTGAAGTTCGGGTCACTGTCTTTTAGCAAACTGCTCCGTCGAGCATAGTCGTTAATGGTGCGAGTAATTGCCGACCGTAAACCGGTCAAATGGGTGCCCCCGTCGACGGTGTTAATCGTGTTGGCAAATGAATATACCGATTCAGCAAATGCATCCGTAAATTGGATAGCAGCATCGATTATGACCCCATCCATCTGCTTTTCCGCATGAACCACCGGGTGCAGCACAGCGCGATTGCGGTTCAAATAGCGCACAAAGGAAGTGATACCTCCCTCGAAATAGAATGTCATCTCCCGCTCGCTGCGCTCATCGCGAAAGAAAATGGTCACCCCTCGGGTAACAAATGCCATCTCGCGGAATCGCTGCACCAGCGTATCAAAGCGATAACTCACCTCTCCCTGGAATATTTGGGGGTCATATTTGAAGGTGATGCGCGTCCCGGTTTCCCCTTTACCTGCCTTTCCCACAGCTTTTACCGGAGCAACCGGATAACCTCGGTCGTAGCGCTGGTGGTGGATTTTTCCATTGCGAACAACCTCCACCGCCAACCATTCAGAGAGCGCATTTACTGCCGACACGCCCACGCCGTGTAAACCACCTGAGACTTTATAACTTCCCCCGCCGAATTTGCCACCGGCATGCAGCGTTGTCATCACTACTTCCAGGGCAGGTTTTTTAGTCTGCGGGTGAATGTCAACCGGTATTCCGCGTCCATTGTCGTTTACAGTGACGCTGCTGTCAGGATGGATGATGACCTCGATGCGATCACAGGTACCGGCCAGAGCCTCATCGATGGAATTGTCCACAACTTCATAAATCAAATGATGCAAAGCTTTGGCATCCGTTCCGCCCACATACATACCAGGACGCCGCCGCACTGCTTCCAAACCCTCCAGTACCTGAATGTCTTTTGCATCGTATGATGCCACTGCAGTTATCTCTTTTGCCACTTCGATCTCCAGGATAATCTCAAAAGTTAGTCCTCACCTCTCAGGTTTTGATTTCGACATCGATAGGATCAGGCGAGATTTTTTCAATCGCTCCAGCCACCCAGTTGTTGGCATCTCGATAAAATATGAAACTGGCTGCTAACAGTCCCGTTGTAATGAATGCATGACCAAAAATGCCTACCAGGGTTAACCAGGAATTTTCTGCGGGGACTCGCCACAAGATGTCTAACCCTTCGCTGAGCATAACCGCTACCAGGAAGAACAAACTTGTGGCTGGTAAAGTCATCCGCACGGTACGGATGCTGGATTTAGCTGCCTCAAAAACTGGCTTTTCACTCGCAACGATCCCGTGAGGGGTCAACAGCAGTGGAATAAAGACCGAGAATAAAAAAGCCAGGAACAGCACTAACACACACAAGATCACTGGTGAGCTGGTAACCACCATCAATGAGAGCAGTATGCTCCCTGGAATGCCCATCAGAAGGATAAAAGCAATCCAAATAACCATCAGGAGCAAGAACTGAAGGAAAGTCCATCTCCATTGGAAAAGGGCTTCTGCAAAGTTGACCTGATTCTGCATCGCCGCCTGCGAGACTACCTTGAAGTAAAGCGCGGCTGCTGCTAAACCAAGTGCAGAGATAACCAGCCAACCCAGCAAAACCCCGCCCACGCCATCGATCTCCCACACCAAGGGTTCACCTAATGGCGTTTCCACCGGTAAACGAGAGGACATCAGGCTGAAAACGCCGATAGGATAAGTGCGCAGTGCGATAGCCAGGTTGAAACTCTCCGCCAAAATCGACCACATTTCTTCACCAGCCGTCAACAACTCGACTGTATCCATTTCAGCCGTAGCGTAAAATTCAACCATTTGGTCTATTATCGACCGAATCAATTGCGTCAGGCGTACCTGGGGTCCCATCCAGAGCAAGAGATCCAAGCCGGCTGGAAATAATATCAAGCCAATATGATTGGTGATGGCATTAAAACCCCCCCTCAGCGCTGCCATCAGACTTGGGGGAGGCTGCATTCCTTGGGATTGTATCGTCATCGTGATTGTTCAGAGTAACCTTCGTGCAATGCTTAATTTTACCATATTGGCTAGACTTTCTAACTCAAACCATTCTTGTTGTGCCTTCACCTTGACCTAATAAGTTAATTATTATAAAATGTGATTATTCAAATATGGTTGGATCTAATCCCTGGAATACCATTATCAATCCATAAACCAACAAATGGGATAAGAAGAGTACCACTTCTGACCGAAAGGAGGTGAAGAACGCTAATCCTTGATAAGCTTTAGATACCTTCCTGTTCTCTTGTCATTTAAACGATGCGTGGAAGGTTACCCAAGATCCGTTCAATAATTTATTTGGAGGAGGAAGATATGTATAAACGATTTCAGTCGATCCTGATCCTGTTTGTGATCATCAGTATGCTTGTGGTTGCCTGTGCACCTCGGGAAGAGGGCGCGAAGGTCAGGATGGGAGGCTTGATCCCCCTAACCGGTGCTCTCTCCGAGTTTGGTGCCAGCTTCAGGCTAACAGGTGACCTGGCTGTTGAGCAGTTCGAAGAGGCTGGATTCCCAATTGAGATCAGATATGGCGACACAGAAACATCCGCCATTCCAGGGGTTGAAGCTGCCCGCTCCTTGGTAGAAGTGGAAAGGGCACAGGTCTTGATCGGTGCAGCCGCCAGTGGAGTCACCATCCCCATCGCAACCTCGGTTTCCATACCCAGCCAGGTCGCGCAGATCTCCAATGCCTCCACCTCACCCTTGATTTCTTTCCTGCCAGAAGACGAGGGCCGGGATTTCCTCTTCAGGACCTGCCCCTCCGATGCGCTGCAGGGTGTTATCCTGGGAAAACTGGCTTATGATGAAGGCTATCGACGCGCGGCAGTTTTCTGGGTCAACAACCCTTATGGAGAGGGTCTGATGACTCGTTTCCAAGAAGCCTTTGAGTTTCGAGGTGGTGAACTGGTTGGCTCTGTACCGCATGACGAAACACCGGCACCTACTTATGTATCCGAACTGCGCCGCATTATGGATGCCAACCCCGATGTTGTAGTTGCTCTGGGTTACCCTGGTCAGGCTACCGTTTATTTGAAGGAATTCTTCGAAGCTGGCTATAACGAAACTGCCGACCTACTCTTTGTGGATGGCACCAAATCAGTTGAGATGCCAGCTGCCTTGGGTGCTGAAAACCTGGCTGGCTATTTTGGTACTGCGCCAGGAACTGTGGGAGGTCTAGCCCTTGAAATCTTCGAACGCGATTACGAGGCAAAATACGGTGATCTACCACCACTGCCTTTCATGTCTAACTTCTACGATGCGGTTTTGGTAGCGGGCTTAGCCGCCGCTGCCTGTGAAGCCAAAGGAGAGGAGATCACTCCCATCTGCATCCGCGATAACCTGCGCTTTGTAGCCAATCCCCCAGGTGAAGAAATTTACCCAGGAGTGGATGGTATCAGGAGAGCAATCGAACTGCTCGAAGATGGACAGGATATCAACTATGAGGGCGCGGCTGGATCCGTTGATTTCGACGAGAACGGAGACGTTGTAACCCCGATCGAAGTCTGGCGCTACACCGCACAAGAACCCTATATAGAATCCGTTCGTATGGAAGCAGATATCCCTGAACGGTAAAATACTAAATATCCAAATTAAAGCCGGCCCCATAAAATAGGGGCCGGTTTTATTTTATTTCAGGTTAGATTTTGATAAACCAGGAAAAGCGAACCTGCTAGAATCGTGATACCTGCCTTTCCTCGCCAATCAACCCGCGGGGGCGTTTCAAGATGACGACCACCAACAGCAGACCAATCAGAACGTAACGGATATATGGAGCGCGCGTCTCCAGCGCTGGTGGCACCACTTGAGTGATTGCCAGGGTGCTCCAGGACCACAATGCCCACACGATAAACGCTCCCAGGATAGCGCCTTTGTTATTACCAGTACCACCCAGTGTGAGCATCGCCCAGATGATGAAGGTGCCAAACAGCGGCATGAATATCGACGGTTGAATGGCAGCAGAATAATGGGTATATAGCGCTCCACCAATCCCCATAATCATGGCGCCAATTGCCAGGGATTGTAATTTGAAAGCAAAAACATTTTTCCCATTGGCAGCAGCCATAACCTCGTCTTCGCGGATAGCGCGTAATACTCGACCCCACGGGGAACGTATTCCCGCCTCCAGAGCCAGGTAGATGAACACTAAGAAAACCAGCACGATAACCAGGTAGAGATAATTATAAAAAGCTGGTGACACCAGACCGTAGAGTGGTTTGGTGAGACCAATCAATCCTTGAGGTCCGTTGGCAAACCATACTTCGTTATTCAAGAAGAGGCGGATGCTCTCTGCGATGCCGATGGTCGCAATTGCCAGATACCCTTCGCTCAGGCGCAAGGTAAGCAGACCGACCAAGACAGCCAAAATGCCTGATACAACAGCTGCCGCTACCACGCCCACCAGGAATGGTTGGTTGAGCCCGAATGACTGGCGGACGTAATCGGCCAGCGCACCGGTCGGAGGTGAGGAGGTGACTAATGCCGAGGTATACGCGCCGACCGCAAAGAAACCGGCGATACCGAAGTTCAGCATCCCGGTATAGCCCCAATGGACGTTTAACCCCATGCTAAAAATGGCATAGATCGAAGCCATTATGGCAAAGGACACCAGAAAGTTGAGGATACCAAGAATCTCCATCACACCCTCCTTCTACCGAAAATGCCTTGTGGTCGGAAAAGTAAAACCAAGATCATGATCAAGAAAGCTACAGCAGGCTTATAGGTTGGCATCAACCAGTAGGTTGACATCTGCTGAGCAACACCCATCACTAAACCACCAGCCAGGGCGCCGGTAATACTTCCCTGCCCACCTAATATGATGGCTGCAAACAGCGGCAGTAAGAACAACCAACCCATCTCCGGTCGCAGCTGGGTTTGGATACCGAAAAAGATGCCTGCGATGGCGATCAAGCAGCCTGCAATCGCCCATGTCCACACAATCATCCTCTCGGTATTGATCCCCGCGATGAGTGCCAGGCTAGGGTTGTCCGCCAGGGCACGCAGGGCTTTGCCCATTTTGGTCCTCATCAGGAACAGATAAACCAATGCCACCGCAATCCACGACACCGCCATGATAAAGATCTCATCGGTGCGCAGTTTAATTCCTAGTGGGAGGAAGACCATTGGCCGCAAACCTTCTGAGTAGAAGTGGAAATCTGCGCCCCAGATGATGTAGATCACTCCCCGCAAAGCCCAGGCAACCCCCATGGCAGCAATAAAACCGGTGATCGCGGTTGCCCCCAGGCTGCGCAACGGGCGGTAAACCCAACGATCGATTAAGATCGCCAGACCCATCGATATCAGGATTGCCGGGATGAATGCTACTACCAACCCCCAGCTGAATGAGAATGGACCTACAGTCCCTTGTAAAATACCCATGCGGGAAAATATGCCAATCGTCAGCAGGGCAATATAAGCACCCAGCGTAATCTGGTCGCCATGTGCCATATTGAATAGGTCGGTAATACCCCAGATCAGAGTCAGGCCGATGCTTGCCAGAGCGATGATACTACCTAAGATTAATCCTTGAACGAAAAGCTCATACATGATTATCTCCCCAAGTAAAGTTTACCGATTTCTTCGTCTGCCAGAAGTTCCTTACCAACACCCTCAGCCTTTTTCTCCCCTCCTTCGAGAATATAAGCTTTATCTGAGAATGGCAATACTTTCCCAGCGTTTTGTTCCACCAAAAGGATGGTCACACCTGTTTGGTTAAGATTGTGCACACGCTCGAAGATGTTATCTACCAGGAAAGGCGCAAGTCCGGTGGATGGTTCATCCAGCATCAGCGTACTAGGGTTAAGCATTAACGCCCGCCCAATGGCCAGCATCTGCCGCATACCACCGCTGAGTTCACCAGCATGGCTCTTTGTGCGGCTGTGCAAATCTGGGAACAAATCGAAGACCTCTTCCATCCTGGGGTTGATGTCATCGGTGCGGATAAACGCCCCCATCTCCAGGTTTTCTTTTACGGTCAATTGAGGGAAAATGTTCTCCTCCTGGGGAACATAGCATATCCCCATCCGCACCAACTTGTCAGGTGTGTAGCCGGTGATGTCTTCATCTTGATAGATCACCCTACCTTCCCAGGGTTTTAGTAAACCAAAAATGGAGCGCAGTAAAGTGGTCTTTCCAGCGCCGTTCGGGCCTAATACGGAGGCAATCTGACCTTCTTCAATCTCCAATGAAAGATTGTGCAGCACCTCCATCTGCCCATATCCAGAAACCAGGTTTTCAACGATCATGCTGCTCATGAGGCACTACTCCCAAGATAGATTTCCAAGACACGCGGATCACTGCGCAGCTCATCCGGGCTTCCCTCAGTCAGCTTTTTGCCCCTATCCATCACAATAATCGGCTCACAAACATCCATTACCAGTTCCATTTCATGACCGATGAGAAAGACGGAAATTTCTGCTTCCTCCACCAACTGGCGGATGCGTCTTGCCAGGATCCGTCTCTCTGCTGGATTCACACCTGCACCTGGTTCGTCGAACATGATCAGGTCCGGATCAGCCATCATGGTGCGTGCCAGCTCGAGAAGCCGTTTCTGACCTCCGGATAAGTTACCAGCATATTCATCTTTCAGATGAAGTAACCCAACGGTTTCCAACGCATGTAGAGCTTTATCACGATTCTCCCTTTCTTGTTTCTTGACCCGGGATGATAATAACCAGGTCCTCAATATACTTTCCCCTTGTTGTCTTGGGGGAACTAGCATCAGGTTTTCCAACACAGTCATCAATTTGAGCTCACGACTGATCTGGAAAGTGCGACAAAGACCCTTGTGAAAGGTCTTATGAAGTGGTAAGCCATCAATTCTCTCGCCCTTGAAATGAACTTCACCTTCATCTGGTTTGTGGAAACCAGAGATCACATTAAACAAGGTCGTTTTACCGGCGCCGTTTGGCCCGATTAGACCCGTGATCCGTTGAGGGTAGATCTCCAATGAGATGCCATCGATAGCCTTTATCCCACCAAAATACTTCTTTAAATCTTTAATTATAAGAATTGGGGAACTGCCGTTCTCACTCAATGCATTCTCTCCTCTCTGGCTGCTGCTTTGCCATCTATTGAAGGGCTGATAATGGAGAACGTGATAAAACTAATGCATTATACAATAAAAACTTCTAATGGGGTGAATTAATCCGCGATTAATTTTACCATAACTATTATCATGGTTAACTCATGGTTTATTTTTCTTTAGAAACTTCTCACAGCATAGAATCCATTTTAAATCAAACTCTTGTTCAAAAGACCGATCAATTTATTTATTAGCATTCGAGACATTGGTATAATGGTTCGATAAACTCATCCTTCTATCCTAGATGCAAATCTCTCTGCGACGGTCTGCCATGCCTTCTGCTGAAATAATTACAATCGGGACCGAAATCTTGCTGGGCGAAATCGTGGATACCAATGCATCCCATCTCGCCCGTGTCCTGCGAGAGCAAGGCGTCGATCTTTTCCGCAAAACCACGGTGGGTGACAATGAGGAGCGCATCGCGGAAGTGATTCGGCAAGCGATGTCACGCGCTCAAATAATCATCACTTCCGGTGGGCTGGGTCCCACAGTGGACGATCCCACCCGTGAGGCGATCGCTTTGGCAGTTGGTGTGGAGTTAGAGTACCGGCCTGAGCTTTGGGATCAGATCCAAGAACGCTTCCGACGTTTTGGACGTAAGCCCACAGAGAACAACCGCCGCCAGGCTTACATCCCACATGGCGCGATTACTGTTGAGAACCCGGTAGGTACTGCACCAGCTTTTATCGTTGAAACACCGGCAAATTCCATCATTGCCTTCCCTGGTGTGCCACGTGAAATGGAGTACCTGCTAGAACATGCAGCCATACCATACCTCCAGAACAAATACGATCTACAAAGTGTCATCAAGATCCGCTTGCTGCACACCGCGGGAGTAGGTGAATCCCAGATCGACGAACTGATCTCTGATCTGGAGACTCTCACTAACCCGACTGTCGGTTTGGCTGCATATACAGGTCAGGTGGATGTACGCATCACCGCCAAAGCTGACAGCGACCAGAAAGCAGATGAAATGATCGCTGAGGTAGAACGTCAGTTGCGATTACGCCTAGAAGACTGGGTTTATGGAGTAGATGAAGAAACCCTCGAGAACAGCGCATTATCTGCCCTGAAAGCATCTGGTTGGAACCTGGTTGTGGTCGTATCTGGGGGAGGTAGTTTCTTGGTTAATCGTCTGGCACTGACTGGAGATGATACTTTCTTAGGCGGAGAGGTGCTCACAAAACCAGTAAGTCCTGCTGATTTGCTGCAGCGAACCAATGATTACCGGCAAAAGCGAAGGGCTTCCGTCGGTTTGGGTGTAACCATCCAAGCCCGAGAGAATCTCCAGGAGGTTCATCTGGTATTGATTACCCCCCACCATACACACCAGGAAATGCGTCCTTACGGTGGTCCTCCAGCCAATGCCCCCCAGTGGGCTTTTCACCAAAGCCTGAATTTACTGCGGTCTATACAAAAATTTGCACTTTAGAAAAAGAGATATACTTAAAGTCATAACTAATCTGACCTTAGAAATCCAGTATCCACACCCAGGAGATTTATGAAACACAACATCGACCTGCTCCTCACCAACGCCATCGTCCTGACGATGGATGAAAACTACACCAAATTTGAACCCGGAGGATTGGCGATTGATGGGGACAGCATTCTTGCGGTCGCTCCCGACAAAGAATTAATCAACGACTACCAAGCCAATGAGACTATCGACTGTCAGGGTAAAGTGCTCATGCCCGGCTTGGTCAACGCCCACACCCATGTCTCGATGACCTTATTGAGAGGCCTTGCGGACGACTTGCGCCTGGATGTTTGGTTGTTGGGCTACATGATGCCGGTCGAGCGACGCTTTGTCTCACCCGATTTTGTCCGCCTGGGAGCGCTGCTGGGCTGTGCCGAAATGATCCGCTCGGGAGTGACTTGCTTCGCAGACATGTATTACTTCGAGGAACAGGTTGCCAAAGCCACAGCTGAGGTCGGCATGCGGGCGTTATGTGCGCAGACAGTGTTAAAATTCCCGGCACCAGATGCAGATGCATTCGAAGAGTCCCTGGGAGCAGCCCGTGAATTTATCCAACGATGGAAAGGTCATCCCCTGATCGAGCCAGCGATTGGTCCGCATGCCCCTTATACCTGCACAGAAGAAATCCTGCGCGCCACTGTAGAGCTGGCACTTGAATTCGATGTGCCCATACACACCCACCTAGCCGAAACTGCCCTGGAGGTGGAGAATTCCCGCCAGGAACACGACATGCCGGTCATCCCATATGCTAAAAAGCAGAACTTGTTTGACGCAAAGGTCTTAGCCGCCCACTGCGTCCATATCGATGATGGCGAAATCCACACCCTGCTGCATCATGGCGCTGGTGTAGCACATAATCCCTCCTCTAACCTCAAACTAGCTTCCGGCACAGCGCCGGTAAAGAAAATGTTGGATACCGGATTGAATGTAGGCATAGGGACTGACGGTCCTGCCTCCAACAACGATCTGGACTTGTTTGAAGAGATGCGCCTGGCAGCATTCCTGGCAAAAAATGCGACTGGTGACCCAACCAGCCTCCCGGCACCAATTGCGTTAGCGATGGCTACCCGCCTGGGTGCTCAGGCACTGCACTTCGGACACCTGATCGGATCGCTCGAACCAGGGAAACGCGCCGACTTGATCCTGGTAAACATCAACAATTGGCACAACATTCCGCACTACCGCCGGGATGAGAACAGCATCTATGCCCAGCTGGTTTATGCTGCCAAATCGACAGATGTGACCGACGTCATGGTAAATGGACAATGGCTGATGCGTGATCACCGCCTGCTGACCTTAGAAGAGCAAGGCTTGGCAGAGCAAGCCCATGATTACGCCCGTCGCATTGATGCTTTCTTGATCGAGCGCGAACAATCCGTCCTCTCCAAATTGCTCGCGATTGGTGGGGCAACCGAAGGGGAAAGTTTCGAAGTTCAGGTCAAGGCGCGTATCCCCGATCCAAAGCTAGTCTTAACAGCATTGGAAAAACCCGAAATTGAAATCCTATACTCACGCCACTATCACGAGTATGACAGCTACTTTATCTTTGATGGATCTGAACAGGGCAGCTTACGCTACCGCGAAGATGAATACATCGATGAGGACGGCAACATATCAAACATCCGCTATCGCCTGACCTTGATTGGACAACAACGTGAACGCCATTATCCTAACGACGTCTTGCTCTCCCGCAGCCGTTATCTTGCGCCTGCGGTGCACAGCCTGCGCTTCTATCGCGAGTACTTCAAGCCTACTCATGAGATCTTCGTCGAGAAAGATCGCTTACGCTGGCGCGTGCTCTATAAAGGCACTGAGTTTTACATTAACCTCGACCGCCTAGACCAGCCAAATTTGGGCTATTTTGTCGAAGTAAAAAGCCGTACCTGGAGCCGCCGCGACGCAGAACATAAGGCAGAAGTCTCAACAGACCTGATCCTGTTCCTGGGAGCAACGCCTGAAGATATAATCGTAGAAGAATATCCAGCTCTTGTTCCCCCCACCAGTTAATTCGCACGATGGATGCAATCCACCATCAGGAGGCTTTCGTCTTCGGTTGTTTTTTCTGCGTTTTGAATAATGAGCGCTCGTGATATACTCACTGCAATGGACGATTTGAAATTCTCCGTTCAGCTTGCCAGAGATACCGGTCAGCTGCTTTTGGAACATTTTAACCCGCATGGGAGCAGCTCTAAGCTAAAATCAGACCAATCTGTGATCACCGAAGCGGACCTGGCTGCTGACAGGCTTATTGCGGATGCAATTCAGAAGAACTACCCTGATGACAGCCTGATCAGTGAGGAGCTTTGCCCGCTCTATGACCCTGCAGAAACCGATCAACCTGATGGTGTATGGGTAGTAGACCCTTTAGACGGTACTACGAATTTCAGCCTGGGGCTGCCAATCTGGGGCATCTCCATCGCCCGCCTGGTAAATGGTTGGCCTGATATCGGAGTGCTGTATTTTCCCATTTTTGATGAGCTTTATTCTGCCCGCCGCGGCTCAGGGGCAAGGCTGAATGGTGAACCACTGCACGTCTCACCATTAAATAAGAACAGCAAGACCAGCTTCTTTTCCTCTTGCTCGCGCACTTACCGGCTTTACGAAGTCGGTATCCGCTTCAAACCACGCATTTTGGGTTCTGCTGCCTATACTTTCTGTGCAGTCGCCCGTGGAATCGCGATTCTAGGGTTCGAAGCCACCCCGAAAATCTGGGATATCGCTGCCGGATGGCTGCTGGTAACTGAAGCCAGGGGCAGTGTCGCTGGATTCGATCCTCAAGACCAACCTTTCCCCCTGGTTGCCAAAGAGGATTACCGCCAGAAGATATATCCCACCATCATCGCAGCCTCCTCACATCTATTGAATACCGCACGCCAACAGTTAAAACCAAAGTCAGAACAATGAAAACCACCATCTGCAATCATCATCATGTGAGACACTTATCAGGTGTTTGATCGTACCTGACTAGCAAATCATTTTTATTATTTGGAGGGTAAACATGCAATACAACAATCTTGGATGCGCTGGAATCAAAGTATCAGCCCTATCTCTTGGTGCCTGGGTCACCTATGGAGAGCAGGTCGATGAAGATGTCACCTTCAAATGCATGGTTGCGGCTTATGAAGCTGGTGTAAATTTCTTCGATAATGCAGAGGCTTACGGCTCGGGCAATGGTGAGATCGTGATGGGTAATGTGATCAAAAAAACCGGTTGGAAACGATCTGATTTAGTCATATCGACCAAGATATTTTGGGGAGGGGATGGACCAAACGACAGTGGCTTGTCCTGGAAACACATCATTGAAGGCACCAACGCAGCTTTAAAGCGCTTGCAGATGGATTATGTGGACTTGATCTTCTGCCATCGCCCAGACATCGAAACGCCTATCGAAGAGACCGTCCGAGCGATGAATCATGTAATAAATCAGGGCAAGGCATTTTATTGGGGTACCAGTGAATGGAACGCCGACCAAATCATGGAAGCGTACGGTATCGCTCGTCGCGAGCATCTCATCCCGCCTGTTATGGAACAACCCGAATACAATATGTTCAAACGCCAACGTATCGAGCGTGAATACATACGTCTTTATAAAGAGATTGGACTGGGCACTACAATTTGGAGTCCCCTTGCCAGCGGGCTGCTCAGCGGGAAATACAACCAAGGTATCCCCTCAGGTAGCCGCTTTTCCTTGGAGGGTTATGATTGGCTGCGCAAACGCTTGGAAGGCGCCGAGGGGCAAAAAAATATTGAAAAAGTTCGCCAGTTGAGCGAGATCGCAAAAGATTTAGGCTGCACGACTGCCCAGCTGGCGATCGCCTGGTGTTCGAAGAATCCCAACGTCAGCACGGTCATCACTGGGGCTTCACGACCTGAACAGGTAGACGAGAATATGAAAGCACTCGAAGTTGCAGACCTGCTCAGCGAGGATGTCCTGGATCGCATCGAAAATATCCTCGACAACAAACCAAAACCGCTGCCTAATTTCCGGTAAGCTGCTCCGATACCTTATTGATCCCCGCAGCCTTCAATCAATGGTGTCGCGGATTGCCTTGGCCATCAGCAGCGCTCGTTGTGGTGCATCTCCGATGTAAAGTTCAGCATCCAACAAGGCCAGGAGTTGTTCTCTGGAAAGATAAGCGCTGAAAGATACGTCCCGGGTGACCAGATCAACCAAAGGGTTTGGTTGCCCATTTTTTATGGCAGACCAGGCTACCAATGCGTGATCACGCAGGCGTTCATGCATCACCTGCCGGTCAGCCCCACATTTACTCAAAGCCATTAATACTCGCTCAGTGCCCGCAAATGGTCCATAAATGGAAAGGTTGCGGGCAAGTGCGGTTTCATCGATATGTAACCCTTGCAAGATCCAAATCGCCACCATTAAAAGTTCGTCAGCAGTAAGAAACGCCTCTGGCAGCAATGTCCGCCGGTTGGCTGAATCGTCCAAAGTCCGTTCCAGCAAAGAATGGGCAGCGTTATCCCAGGCAAGGCGCGGCATCTGAGCTAAGGCGCGAGCTAATGAATTGATTTTCTCCGCATTGATTGGGTTGCGTTTGAAGGGCATGGCTGAAGAGCCAACTTGAGCGCTCCCGAAGGGCTCCGCTAATTCCCCAATGGGGGGCGATTGCAGCAGGCGCAGGTCAAATGCAAACTTGTACAACGAGGCAGCCAACCCTGCCAGCGTGCTAACTATCTGGTAATCCTGTTTTCGAGGGTAAGTTTGGGTTGTCACTGGAAAAAACTCGAGCTTCAAATGTGCGCTCATTCGTTCTTCAAAATCTGCCAGGTTCTCAACTCCAATCAATTCTCCAAAAGAAGCCCGCGATCCTACTGCTCCCTTGAAACCCTTTCCCCTCACCCGTTGGCGAAGCTGATTCAAGCTGTCCCAATCAGTGAGCGTGTCTTGACCGTAAATCGATAGGCGGTAACCCAACGTCGATGGTTCAGCTGGCTGTAAATGGGTAAAGGCGATCAAGGGAGTATCAGCCCAGGCTTCAATCTTATCCGCAAAGAGCTTCAACAGGGTACGTAGGTTTTCGAGCACTAAATCGAGAGAAAGACATACGCGCAAAGCATCTGCGTTGTCCTCGATATCCATTGAGGTTGCTCCCATGTGTAAGACGCCTCCCCCTTTCTGTGCTTGTTCCGCGAAGACCATCAACTCAGCCATCAGATCGTGATGGATTTCCGCTTCGACCTCCAAAGCTCGTCCAACATCTACAGCGTCGACGTGCGCTCGCAAATCGTCAACCTGTTCCGGCTGCACCAATCCAAACTCAGCCTGCACCTCTGCCAGTGCAACCCAGATTTGACGCCAAAGGCGACGTTTGTTCACTTCGCTCCATATTTGACGCATTTCCTCTGACCCGTATCTCCAGCTGAAGGGAGAGAGATATCCTTCATAGTCTTTTTTCATAAGTAAAACCCAGACCTTACATGATTGTATAGATGCATTCCCAGTCAGGGGATGCTATAATTCTGCATACAGGGAAACTATACTTCAATTAGCATTGATATGGAAGGCTCAAAGCCGTTCAAAAATTGAGTATATTGACTGCTGGTTTCATAAGTATGGACAGTATTCTACCTGTTTGTTATCGTAATGCTTAATGGTAGCTTTTAGGATTTATTTAGGAGGCCCAGTCTGGAAACTCATCGCATAACCACAAGCCAGGATGAAGAACAGAGAAAAGGTCGAGAAGGGTTGCTTAAAGCCAATTACACCCTTGGTGATCGTTATGTAATCCAGGGTGTCATCGGTGTTGGCGGCATGGGGGCGGTTTATAAAGCTCGCGATATGCACTTCCCCAATGTGGTTAAACTGGTTGCCGTTAAGGAGATGATAAACCGCGAGAGTGATCCACTCCTGCGGAAAACGATTATCAGAAATTTTGAGCGCGAAGCGAATCTGCTGGCAACCCTATCTCACTCAGCAATCCCGCGCATATATGATTATTTCACCTATGAGAAGAATTCTTATTTGATCCTGGAATTTGTCAAAGGCAAAGATCTGGAAGAATTGCTACATGAAAGCGCATCTTTTCTACCTGAACATCAAGTGATTGGCTGGGGGATTGAGCTGTGCGATGTTCTGCATTATCTGCATACTCTCAAACCGGAACCGATTGTGTTCCGTGATATCAAGCCCTCCAATGTGATGATCAACGAGCACAACCACATTATCCTGGTAGATTTTGGCATTGCCAAGCACTTTCAAACTGGAGAAAAGGGCACCATGATCGGAACGGAGGGCTACTCCCCTCCTGAACAGTATCGCGGCGAGGCAACTGCATTGGCTGACATTTACTCACTTGGCGCCACCCTGCACCACCTTCTAACCAGGCGTGATCCCCGGCTGGAACCACCATTTTCTTTTTCTGAACGACCGATCCGCAGGATAAACCCACAAATTTCAGAAGCGTTTGCTGATGTCATTAACCAGGCACTGCAATACAAACCTGAAGACCGTTTCCCGAGCGCGATGGCGATGAAAGAGGCCTTGATCAACATCGCCCGAACTACCGGGGAATTTACCAGCAGGCCTCTGAAACACACCAAGAAACAGGAACAACCCAATATGGAAAAATTTATCGACCCGGTGTGGACATTTGCTTGTGAAGACGAAATCCGTGGTTCACCTATGGTTCACCGAGGCACGGTTTTCATCGGTTCTTACGACCACAACCTTTATTCGATCAACGCTTCAACCGGAGAGTTTAACTGGAAGTACCCAACCGATGGAGGTGTCGTAAGCAAGCCTTCAATCCACGAGGGAGATATATTTGTCGGGTCTGAGGACCACCGCTTGCATGTGGTCTCGTCCCGGTCAGGGCGTGTCGTGTGGACCTATTTTACCGAGGGTCCGGTGCGCTCATCCCCCTTGATTGCGCACGGCCACGTGTTTATCGGTTCTGACGATGGTTTCATGCATGCTGTGAATTTGCTAAGTGGTCGTCAGGTGTGGAAAACCGAAGCAGGCACCCCAATTCGTTCTACCCCCATAGTCGATGGTGAAGCTATCTATTTTGGAACAGAAGCAGGCGATTTCTACTGTTTAGAGTTCCGCGGAGCGGTGAAGTGGCGATTCAAAGCCAAACGCGCCATCACTTCTTCGCCAGCAATTTCAGATGGCTTGCTTTACTTTGGTTCTTTGGACTCGACAATTTACGCAGTGGAAGCCAAAACAGGGTGGGTTGTTTGGCGTTTTCGTATGGGAAAAGGATCAATATCGAACCCGCTGGTTCATGAAGGCAAGGTCTATGTCGGGTCTGCGGATGGTCATATTTACTGTATCGATGCAGGTTCTGGTAAGGAAATCTGGAAGTTCAAGACTGAACACCAGGTAAATGGCTCAGCAATAATATACACCGATTCTCTCTACTGTGGTTCAGTTGACGGTCACCTCTATTGTTTAGAACATCGTACCGGCCGATTGCGCTGGAAGTTCTTATCGGATGGCCCAATTACCGGCACCCCAGCAGCAGAAGATAACAAAATTTATTTTGGATCAACAGATCATAAACTATACGCCCTGCTTGTCTGAGGGTGGCGTGATGAATGGGAGGCACAAACCGGTGACAGGAATTTTTCAAAGGTTATTTGGCAAACGCCGAATTTCGGATATCTCGGCATCAGAATCGACAGAAGACATTCAAACCATCCAATCAAGCGGAGAAATTTCGGCGCACAGCCCAGGTCATATCAGCCTGTTTGAACCTCCCCAACTGATGGTCGGTTGTGGGCATTCTGCCGGTTTGCAAAGAGAACACAATGAGGATGCCATCTTTACCCTCACGACTACGTTAGTGAGCAATTCCACCCACATACCCTTTGGTTTCTATATCATCGCTGATGGGATGGGGGGGCATGTTCATGGCGAACTAGCCAGCGAGATCGCTGTTCGCGCAATGTCCACCCATGTGATCAGAAACCTTTACATCCCGCTATACAACCTCTCATCTTCCGCCCCAAACCAATCGATTCAAGAGATCATGCAGGAAGGTGTCCAGATTGCACATCGCGCCATACAACACGAATCACCAGGGGGTGGTTCCACGATCACCGCCATGCTTATCATGGGCGGTCAGATAACCATTGCCCACGTGGGGGATTCACGCACCTATTTAATCCATTCTGATGGTCAAATAGCATCGCTCACCCGCGATCACTCTTTGGTGCAAAGGATGCAAGAATTAGGACAGTTATCCGATGAGGAGGCTGCCGTTCATCCCCAGCGGAACGTGCTCTACCGCGCTTTAGGGCAAAGAGAACCTTTAGAAGCTGATGTAACCTCCCAACGGATAATCTCCGGCTATCTGCTGCTTTGCTCTGATGGTTTATGGGGTGTTGTTCCTGAAGATGAAATCGTTGCTTCAGTCTTAAACAATACGCATCCTGCTCAAGCATGCCAAGAGATGGTAGCGGCTGCCAATGCGGCTGGGGGGCCAGATAATATCAGTGCGATCCTGGTCCAGCTGCCAGGATGACCTTATCGGTATGGAGAGAAAGCCCAATTTTTACCGTTTGCTGGGATTAAGCAAAGACGCAACTCCAGAAGAAATCAGACGCGCTTACCATGAGGCCGTTTTACGACTTCACCCAGATGTAAACATTAATCCTGGTGATACAGAACTATTCTTAGGCATCCAGAACGCTTTTGAGGTTCTTTCCGACCCTCACCTGCGAGTCGAATATGACCGAGATCTACCACCACATGAGCACAAAAAACCAATCAACCTGGAGGTTCTTTATTCGCAATCGCGGTTGCTCAGGAGCGATGAGCCTCAACTTATCTACGCTTTAATTTCACTTATACCCGCTGAAGACTCAACCACCCAAACAACCTTACCATTGAATATATGCCTTGTATTGGATCGCTCGACTTCAATGCAAGGTGAACGCTTGGATAACCTAAAAAAGACAGCCATAAGATTAGCCCGTGAACTGAAAGAAAAGGGTAGTCTTTCTATCGTTACCTTCAGCGATAGAGCAGAAGTGCTGCTCCCCTCTGGAGCTAATCGGGAAATTTGGGAAATTGAGAGCGCTATCCACTTACTTCAATCTGCTGGTGGAACTGAAATATTTCAAGGATTGAAGGCTGCTGTAGCAGAAGTTTACCGCCGGTTAGATAATTCTGCAGTCAATCACATCGTCTTGGTTACCGATGGAAGGACATACGGCGACGAACAAGCTTCCCTCGAACTTGCAAATATCGCTGCCAGGCGAGGAGTGGCAATAACCTGCCTGGGGATTGGAAGTGAATGGAACGATGTATTCCTCGATAAGCTTGCGACTGCATCTGGTGGGAGCAGTGCTTACGTGGCCGATTCCGATGAGATTGAAAAGAATCTACAGGACATAATTAAGAACCTCAGTCAATCATTAGTCAGTGAAGTCGCCCTACATGGAAGATCAAACCCTAACGTCGAGCTTACTTGCGCTTTTCGCCTTCACCCTAAAACCGGTGAATTACTGAAGCACGATCCAATCTACCTAGGCAACTTACCTAATAATGGCAACCTGGATATCTTACTTGAATTCCTGGTTCACCCCAGCCACGAGAAGCATGAGAGGGTTAACCTTTTCAGTGGCAGGATCAATTATCAATACGTCCATAATCTCAATTCGCTTGACTCAATGTTTATCAATCTCAACCGTGAGCATGGGGTGATGCCCACAGAAGAAAAACCTCCTGAAGCGATCGTTCGAGCGGTGGAACGTCTCACCCTATACCGGATGCAAGAAACAGCTTATCTGGATATCAATGCTGGGAATCTCGAACCAGCAATAGAACGACTGGAATATTTAGCCAGCCGGTTGGTCTCAATCGATGAACTGGAACTCTCGAAAACTATCCTGGATGAAGTTGCTAACTTGAAAAAAGGTTTATCCATTAGCGCAAGTTCGAAAAAACGGATAAAATATGGTACACGCGCTCTGCTGCTCTCCGGTGGTCAGAATATTCATTTACCATGACCCTTTGTCCCTCTTGTCATCACCAGGAAATTCTAGGAGCGCTGTTCTGCAGTCAATGTGGTCATATTCTCGGTCATGAGCGTGACAACTCAGCCAGCGATAGTTCATATTGGCTTTATCTTATCGACCATGACCATGAAATACCGCTTGAGGAGGTGCAGTCTTTTACAATAGGTCGCATCGATTCAGGCCAATCGATCATACCTGATGTTGATTTATCAGCTTACAAGGCTTTCGAACAAGGCGTGTCTCGCATGCATGCAACCATAAAATTGGGTAGCGAACTAACTATAACCGACCTTGGATCTAGCAATGGCACTTTCATCAATGGAGTAAGTATAGAGGCTTATATCCCTCATCCATTTGTCCCTGAAGATATCCTGACCCTTGGTAAAATGACTTTTCAGATTATCTTGGGAGATTGAACGGAGATTATTATGGCGATAACAATAATACTGCACATCACCGGTTCTGAGCCCGTGGTCGCTGAAGTAGACGAACTTCCAAACCCGGACGACACATTGATAAAAGTGAGCAACCCAAGGAAGATTGATGGCAAAGACCTTCATTACCTGGCAGAAAAGGTGGTCACCGTATATTGGCCGGTCGATAAAATTAGCTTTTTGGAAGTCCTTCCCTCTGAAGAAGAGGAGAGCATCATCGGTTTTGTGCGCGAGTAAATTAGATTGGAGAAACCCATGGAACTCGATTTTAAAGACCGTCGGATTTTAGTCGTCGAAGACGAAGAACGGATGGTTCGTTTCATCCGTCTGAACCTGGAATATGATGGATTCCAGGTCAGTGAGGCATTGAATGGGGTGGAGGCGATTAATAAAATCCGAAATGTCCTTCCTGATATTATCCTGTTAGATGTAATGCTTCCCGATATCGATGGTTTCGAAGTCCTTAGGATGATCCGTGAAATTAGCACTGTCCCTGTTATCATGCTGACTGCCAAAGGGGAGGAAGACGATCGCGTGCGCGGCTTAGAAATGGGCGCCGATGATTACATCACGAAACCATTTAGCCCGCGCGAACTGGTCAGCAGAGTCAAAGCTGTATTGAGGCGGACTGAGACAGCAACCGGAGGTACCCATGGCTTAATCGAAGTGGATGACCGCCTTAAACTCGATTTCGACCGTAGGGAAGTCTGGGTCGCTGGAGAATTGGTGAATTTACGACCCACTGAATATCGTTTGCTCTACCACCTGGTTAAGAATGCAGGTTGGGTGGTGACCCATGATCAACTGCTGACAAAAGTGTGGGGCTATGAGTATCGTGATGAACCCCATTACGTCCGTCTGTACATCAATTACCTTCGTAAGAAAATCGAAGAAGACCCTGCTAATCCCAAATATATCCTGACTGAACGAGGAGTGGGTTATCGCTTTGTCGATTTCCGCAGATAACTTGGGTGAATGAATTTAGGACAATATCTCCATGAAAAAGCAGCGAATTTTGTTGGTTGACGACCACGAAGTTGTCCGATTGGGTTTGAAAGCCCTCTTGAATCAGCATCCATATTTTGAGGTCGTGGCTGAAGCTGGAACAGCGCGAGAAGCTATTGAACGGGTGGCATCACATAATCCAGATGTAGTTGTCATGGATATCCGCCTGCCCGGAGGATCAGGTATAGAAGCCTGCGAAGAGATTGCCCAAAAGTATCCCCATACCAAGGTAATCATGCTGACTTCATATGCAGAAGACGAAATGTTGTTCTCAGCAATCCGCGCAGGTGCCTCAGGTTATGTTCTCAAACAAATCGGCGGGGAAGACCTGGTAAAAGCGCTCGAAGCTGTAAGCCGCGGGGAAGCATTGTTAGACCCAGCTGTAACCCAGCGCATATTTCAAGAAGTCCGCAAAGCTGCCAAAGAGGAAGAAGCATCCGCTTTTTCTGGCTTGACGCAACAAGAAAGGCACGTGCTTTTATTGGTATCGGAAGGGAAAACCAACCGTGAGATTGCTAAAGCCCTTTTTCTGGGAGAGGGTACAGTGAGGAATTATGTGAGCAGCATCCTGTCAAAACTAGGAGTCAGCAATCGCGCTGAAGCTGCAGCGTATGCTGTCGAACATAATTTGCGCGAATACCTTTAAATAAGCCAGGTATTATCCAACCTTTTGGATTCTTTTTGCCGAGCAAATTGGTAAGCCATTCCCCACATCCAATCTTGCAAGTAAGTTTCAATTTCATCCAATAACTTCAGGTGGTCATACAGGTTTTTAAGCACCTCATTGGCATCATATAAAAGCTGGAAACACTCTAAGCGGTTCTCTCTATCCGAGATGCGCTGTTCCTTCAGAATAGTCATAAAAACTTCAGGCGCCAGCTTATTCTTCAAGAGGTTCGTCTCGTAATCCGCAAACCTGACCCCCTTGGTGCTCAAACTATTCACATAATGATCGATAACCTGGAGAATATCCTGATTTACCTGTACTTTTCGATGTGAAACCTCGACCAAGATTTCTTGTAATATCCTGAAATTTTGCGGTCCGGCAATAACCAACCTCTCAACCCAGGATTGAACAGGAGCGGAGTGATTTTGTTCCAGGCAGTGATTGAGAACTTCACCTGCTTGCATGCGTGCATGAACACGTTCGGCAAAGTCGTACACTGCCTTTAGTGGATCATCCCCCTCCATAGACACCCTCCGGCCGGCAAACAGAACACGGACATAACTTACGCAGGTAGTTCCAGTTGTAAATCCCGTAATGATGACCATCTTCCCATTCGATAGTCAATGCATAGGTTCCAACCGCCTCGACATTGCGCAGGCGGGTTGCAGGTGAATCTTCTGCCGGGATATTGAATACCTGCGGGTTTGGTTCCGAGCGCATTTGTTCGTGCCCTCCCTGACATTGAGCGCACGGGCAAGCCATGCGAAGCAGCGTAAAGGAGTAATCGCTCACATGACCATCACTCCAACTTATCGTCATGATCGACCTTTGTCTGTCAGCTGAAATACTGCTGGGTTGGACTCTATTTTCAGGCATGATTAAAATATAAACCGAAATACCTAAAATTGCAAATGTGTCAAGGGTTCTGGATTATTACCAGGAAGTTCGAAACAGCCCAACCATTTCTAGCTTCATCGAAAGGCGCAACCAGGTACCACCAGGAATATCCATCCAATTCTACCGGTCCATCTTCTACGCGAAACACTTCTGATTCCTGTCCTATGAAGCGAATCCTGCTTGAGAGACCAGGCTCCATCCGCAATCGTAAGCCATCGCTTCCAGTACCTTTGATCTCAACGTAAGCGCCTAATGCCACCTGACCGGGTAGCGGGGTTGGCAAAGCGGTTGGGGTCATTGTAGGGGTCGGCCGCTCAGTCTGTGTAGGCAGAACTTCTGTGGGAGTAGCGGTTGGATTAGCCACGATTGTCAGGGCTGCTGTCGGGATCCCAGCTGGAGCTGGGTCAGGCAAAGCTAACCAGAAAACAAGCAAAGCAAGTAATAATAGGGAAAAACCTACAAATAAGGAACCCAAAATTGTCCACGGTGTGATAATGCGGCGTAACCTTCTTCTAAACGACATTTATGCTCTTCCTCTTCTGCATGTTCACTCTGGCTCTATTAAGAGCAGCTGTGGGGTCTTCGTCGGAAGCAAAACTCTCAACGCCCTCGGAAGCACTTCGATAACAGTTTTCTTGCCTACCACCGCCGGTTCCCCATCCAATTGAACGAACATGTCTGTATCTGATTCCAGGACAATCTGGCTGAAAGGAATACGACGCACGTGCTCCGACTGGACGTGACCCCCAGACCACAAATCCCATGCTCTCTGGATTGTGCCGGAAATTGATTTGCCTTCAAAGAGCCATAAATCCATGATCCCATCATCCAATAAGGCATCTGGGGATAATGTTGCCAAACCACCAACATATTGGTGAATATTGCTGATCACCGCTAATAAGAAGTGCCCCTCCACATTTTCGCTGCCGGCTTGCACTCGCAGCTGCATGCCTTCCCATTTACGGGCGTTCCACAGCGCCTGAGCAGCATATTGTACGATTGCTAGATTTTTCTCACGGCGACTGCGCGGCTCAATATTATGGACCACAAAAGCATCCAACCCGACTCCAGCCCATAATAAGAATGGATTCTGGTTGCAAATACCTACATCGACATCGCAAATGCGACCATGCGCTAAAAAGTGTGCGCTGTGCTCAAGAGCTAACCACCTTGTCCAGTTCAGGGTTGGCAAGCCAATCTCTTGAGCCCACACGTTGGCGGTCCCGGCTGGCAAATGAGCTAGAGCTGTTTGAGAACCAATCAAAGGCGGTAACGCTCGGTTGAGAGAGCCGTCTCCACCAACCACGAATAGCGCTTCCATATTACCCTGCACAGCCTGCTTTGCCAGTGAGGTAATATGATCACCGTCAATAGTTCTTTCAATCTCTACCTCCCAACCATGATTTTTTAGAATGCGCGCAGCTCTCTCAGCTAACAACCAAGAAGGAAAGCGTCCTGCTGTGGGATTAAAAATCAATAGAGCTCTACGCATCTGTTCAACCACTGGTTAAGTATTCCAGCCCATCTTCATGCATGATTATACAAGCAAATCCGCCAACTAATATCTCATCAAAGACATTCCCTGATTATAGATGTATGGTAGATGGAACTGTTGGCTTTGTCCAGAAAGCCTTTTGATTTACCAGAAATTATACTTTCAGCCTGGGCGAATAACTAGTGTTCTGTCAAACCTGAATCGATGATTATAAATTTACTGAGACAGAACACTTTAGGCTTTGTCAAGCAATAAAAGGCTTGGCATGAAACCATACTTTTAGCCTTGACAAAGCACTAGAACAGGGACTGTTTGACCTATTATAAAGCAGTAATAACCGGATAAATTTCAGGAGCAGTGTTACAATTCAAAGTATCCCGCGAGAGGTAAGCTGATGCCATGGAGGATGGATTACTACTCAACAACCGCTACCAGTTAAAAGAAACCCTGGGATCAGGGGGAATGGCAGTGGTGTACCTTGCCCACGATCTGATGTTGGAACGCAGCGTAGCCATAAAAGTGCTGCGCCAGGATTATTCTAAGGATCCGGACTTTCGACAGCTCTTTCACCAAGAAGCCAAAGCAGCTGCCAACCTCTCGCACCCCAATATCGTCACGGTCCACGATTTTGGACTCGATGACGAGCGATTATTCATCGTTATGGAACATGTGCCCGGGACCGACCTGAAAAAGCTGCTGCGAAAACGGGAGAAGTTCAGCATCAACCAGGCGATCTCACTGATCGTGCAGGCATGTGCAGGCGTTGGTTACGCTCACCGGGCAGGTTTGGTCCATTGTGATATCAAACCTCAAAATATGCTCATCACTCCAGATATGCGCTTGAAAGTCGTAGATTTCGGAATAGCGCGCGCGCTGGCAACCATCCATCCCGAAGAAGTAACTGACGTTATCTGGGGTTCACCACAGTACTTTTCCCCAGAACAGGCCTCTGGAGAGGCCCCAAGCCTCGGTTCAGACGTATATTCATTAGGCGTTGTCCTTTATGAGATGCTCACCGGTCAGCTGCCGTTTACCTCCAATTCTGCCGAAGAACTTGCTCGTCTGCACCGTGATTCGCTACCAAAATCTCCCCGGCAACTCAACCCAGCCATACCCCCAGAATTGAATCAAATCCTATTGAAGGTGCTCTCTAAAGAGCCGGCTGCTCGCTACCGCACCGCCGACCAGATGGGACGTGTATTGGTCACTTTCAGCCAACAATCTTCTGCGATACGGGAGATTACCCCACCGAAGAGCCTTGATACTCCTAATACAAGCACTATCGCACCTCTCCCGGCAGACAAGTCCCCCCAAATAAAGGCAGCCGAATCCACCCTAAAGGAGAATCCCTTTGACATTGACTGGACAACGGTTTTACTTGGTTTACTTGCGCTTATAGCGGTTGGAGGCTTGATCCCATTTTGGCTTTGGATCTATTTCCTGTTCAACCCCCCTGTGCGCTGATCTCGGTAAATTAAAAGGAAAATCACGGGCAATTCCGTGATTACCTTTTCCAATTTGGGAACTAAAGGGTAAAATTAGGTTACTTTAACCAACGTGCGAATGCATTTGGCGCACAGCACTTTACGAATTTTTCGCCCACCTTCATAAACGGTAATTGTCTGTAAATTCGGGCGGAATGTACGCGCAGTGGATTTTTTCGACCACGGACGGTTTCGCCCAAAGGTGGTCTTTTTACCACATTCTTGACACTTTGCCATGGCTACTTTCCTTTCACCTTGTAATCATTTAGCCACGCAAACGGAAACCGCGTGACATATCTAGCCAGTTAATTACTGAGAACTAAGCCGAAAAATAATACCACAAATCGCATCCTTATACAAGCAAAGTGGTTAATGTTATTATAGATATCCGTAAACTTTATGACAAATTTTGTCAGACAAAGCAGATGAAATTTTTTCAACCAACCTTTGAGGAGTACCAGCATACATAGAGGTATATTATGACTGAAGAAACAACCCCTATTGGAAGTATTAATGTATCCCCTCAAGCAATCGCGACAATAACCTATCGGGCTGCTATGGAATCTTATGGAGTAGTTGGTTTGACATCCAAGAACCTGGTTCATAGTGTGTCCAACATAATCACGAAAGATCCAACCCATGGCGTTGAAGTTCGTTACGATGGCCAAAATATCAATATAGATCTTTACATTGTGGTCGAATATGGGACTCGCATCAAATCAGTGGCAAACAGCGTGGCCAATACAGTGCGCTATCATGTTGAAAAGGCAATCGGCATGCCGGTCAATGAAGTAAACATCCACGTCCAGGGATTACGCATCAGTTCCTTGGATTAAACCCTGTCAGGGAAGAATTTTTACCGGAGCATATAAATGAACGTAGAATCCCAAGATGTTTACATAATCAAGCGGCAGGAACGAATGCGTGAAACCCCTGTTGATGGGCAGGCATTAAAGAAGCTCATTGAGGCTGGTCTGGTATGGCTCCGCACCAACCAGCAGATCGTTAATGCCCTCAATGTATTCCCGGTTCCAGATGGAGATACTGGAATCAATATGGTCCTGACCATGCAGACCGCTTATGATGAGATCTCAAATTCAGCCGAACGTAATTTCGGAAAAATGGCTCACAGTGTTGCACACGGTGCATTAATGGGAGCGCGCGGTAACTCAGGCGTGATCCTTTCACAGATATGGCGTGGGTTTGCACGCGCTATGGATAACCTGGAAGTCTTAGATGGTCCCAGTTTCACCCGTGCTCTGGTAGAAGCGAGAGATACTGCTTATAAAGGTGTTGTCCGCCCGGTTGAAGGCACAATTCTGACGGTCGCCAAAGACATTGCCAGTTCAGGCGAGCATGCTCTACAAGAGACCCAGGATCCGATCACAATTCTAGAAACGATAGTCCAGGCCGCTGATGAATCTGTGGAACGGACACCGGAGTTGTTAGCGGTCCTCAAAGAAGCCGGCGTTGTGGATGCAGGAGGTAAAGGCCTTTTCTTCATCTTGGAGGGAATGCTCCGGTATATAAATGGCCAATCACTGGACACTGTTGTTAGCACGGTCCAGCCCCTGGCAGCACTGAACCTGGAAGAAACCATGGAAAGCATTGAGCCCGGCCAGGATTTTGAGGTAGTAGTCGATTTCGAACCGCAACAACCCCTCGTCCTGGAAAAATTTTACGCTGATTTGGAAGCAATGGGGACTTCGATCCAGGTCGGTGAAGGCGAAGGCATTTACCGGCTTCACATTCATGTTCCCACTGAAAACCTATATGAGCCGCTGAACTATACGCGCTCATTGGGAAATGTCACCAGAGCTACCATCGAAAACCTGATCGCCCAAATGGAGCAAATTGAAAAAATATC
>JACUUU010000482.1 GCA_014859065.1 Anaerolineales bacterium | reverse complement strand
ATGAAAGTTGATATGGGCAACCCATCCAGCATATCCGATGGTAACCCCATCAGCTGACCACTGGGGTCGATGAGCATGGCAATACCACCCCCTAAGCCTCCCAGGCCAAGTATGACCAGCAAAATGATCAGAATGATGACAGGGAATGACTGTGACTGGACTTCTGGTTTCATCGGTTTGTTTGAATGGTGTCTTGCGGTTACGGGTTAATGTTTCCGTTAGATATTAGCAGATTCTGGATGGTATCCCAGAGGTCAGGTAACTCGAGGGCTTCACCAAACTGCTCCACCCAATTATGCACTCGTTCTTGATCCAGATCAGGGTGACTGGCAGCAATCGCCCGGATGTCTTCAAGGTCCTTAGGGCGGTGGGCAACGGATTTTAAGATGATCATGTCCTCTGGAGTGGGAAGGCGCATTTTGAGTGAGCTAACTTCAACTACGATTGAGCGCTCAACCATTTCTACCTCAAAAGGCAGAGAACCCAGTGAGATGTCAATGTCTGTACCACTGGGAATGTGCCGGAGTAGTAGAACACGAGTCCTGCGTGCAAAACTGATTGGGTCGGAGATGCGTGGCTCAATTCCCAGACGCTCAGCTTCTAGAAGGAGATCAGATACATTTCGAATGCTGACCAGAAAAACAGCGTCTAAATCGACTGTAAAGCGTGGGGTTCCAAGCAGGCTAGCTGCAACTCCACCGATGATTACACCTTGATCATCAAAAACCTGGATTAAATTTTGTAATGCCAGTAGGGGTGCCAGTAGGGGTGTTAGGCTTGCGGGTTCTGGCTTGTCGCTTTCTCTCTCAGCATTGCCCATCGTTCATGGACTCCAATTTCAGTAGGGTCTGGTTTCAGCCAGCCTAAACTTTTACCCATCATATAAGCTGCATTTAACTGTTGCCATCGTAAAGCAAGTGAAGCAGATCGACGCTCTTCTCTTTGGAAAGCTTCTACTTCTGTCCAACGGGCTTTATATGCTGCTATATCACTTTTCTGAGGCACCTCATCATTATAGCATGTGGTGCGTTTGTATTGTGGAAATGGTCAAACTTTATTATGGTATAAGCAGAATTCATCCAAAAGGGAATTGAATAACAGGACGATCAATCATCAGAACAATAAGCAAAACCAGCTAACTTTCAAGCTGGTTCAAGAAAACCAATGATCTTCGTTGGATTTGGAAGGTGCCCCCAAGGGGAATCGAACCCCTGTTTCGGCCTTGAGAGGGCCGCGTCCTAGGCCGCTAGACGATGGGGGCTGAAACGCAGTGATTCTACCACGCGGCACTTGCAACGTCAACGAGGTTGAGCTGTCTGGTAAAAAGACTATAATTTGGGTAAGCGACTCGGGTGTGATCCCTGTAGATAAATACACACGTAGGGTTCTGGAAACCTCACTCCCTTTGGTGGGAGGTCAGCCGTGCTATAATTTTAACCGTCAGGAGATGGGTTTGATGCCTTCGAAGTGTTCCGTCAAACATGCATCTAGGATTAGACAAGGTCTTTGACAGAACCCTTTAAACTTCTTCTAGGCATTATTTTGATTTGCCTGAAATTGTGCTTTCAACCTGGACAGAGCAGTTGGCTGATGCCAACTCTGACTTTTGTATATCGATATAATCAAGGAGCTGTTGAAAAACAGTAATAATTTGTAGGTGTAGCGATACTTCCACGATTACTTGTGGAAATGAAAGTATCTGACCAACAGCCATAGGAGAGATTATGTACGACTCGCAAAAATTAAAAAAAATTCGCCAGGAAATGGATAAATGGGAAGAGACTACTTTGCACCAGAGTCTTTCCAGGTTGCCAGAACGTCGTGAGGAATTCATCACCACCTCTTCCGCGCCGATAAAGCGCCTCTACACGCCGTTGGATGTGGCTGAGATGGAGTACCTGGATGACCTGGGATTGCCTGGGGAGTATCCATTCACCCGTGGGGTGCACCCGACACTGCATCGCGGCAGGCTTTGGACCATGCGTATGTTCGCCGGCTTTGGGACTGCCGAAGAGACCAATACGCGCTTCAAGTATTTACTCGACCAGGGTCAGACAGGCTTGTCGATCGCCTTCGACCTGGCAACCTTGATGGGCTATGATACAGATTCCCCCAAAGCGCTGGGTGAATTCGGCAAGTGTGGGGTGGCGGTCTCCTCGTTGAAGGATATGGAGATCCTGATGGATGGCATCCCCCTGGAGAAGGTCTCGACCAGCATGACCATCAACTCGCCAGCAGCCATCATCTGGGCGATGTATATTGCCGCGGCCGAAAAACAAGGTGTACGTGCCGATCAACTGCGCGGTACCATTCAAAATGACATCCTTAAGGAATATATTGCTCAGAAAGAATACATCTTCCCGCCCGAACCTTCCATGCGATTGGTGGTCGATACGATAGAGTTTGGCAGCGAGAGTGTTCCTCAGTGGAACACCATTAGCATATCCGGCTACCATATCCGCGAGGCTGGATCTACGGCGGCGCAGGAGTTAGCTTTCACACTGGCCGATGGCATGGAGTACGTGCGCTGGGCGATCGAGCGTGGCCTGGAGGTTGACCGCTTTGCGCCACGCCTGTCATTCTTTTTTAACGCACATAACGATTTCTTCGAGGAGGTCGCTAAGTACCGCGCTGCGAGGCGCATCTGGGCGCGCGAGATGCGCGAGACTTTCGAAGCGAAAGATATACGCTCGTGGCTGATGCGCTTCCATACCCAGACTGCGGGTGTATCCTTGACTGCCCAGCAACCAGATAACAACGTGGTGCGGGTAGCGATCCAGGCGTTGGCGGCTGTCCTGGGCGGCACCCAATCGCTGCATACTAACTCCATGGATGAAGCCCTGGCGCTGCCCTCAGAGCATGCAGTCACGGTAGCGCTACGCACTCAGCAGATTATCGCCGAGGAGTCGGGGGTGGCAAACACTGTCGATCCTTTGGGTGGCTCTTTCTTCGTCGAGGCGCAGACCAATCGCATCGAAAAACAGGCATATGATTACTTCCGGCGGATCGATGACCTTGGTGGTATGCTTCCTGCCATCGAGAAGGGCTTCTTTCAACGTGAAATTTCCGACGCGGCTTATCGCTATCAGCGCGAGGTCGATGGAAATATTCGTTATATCGTTGGTGTGAATGCTTACAATGACAGCAAGGACTATATCATCCCACTGCTGGAGATGGATCCACAGGGGTTTGACCGCCAGGTGAAGCGCCTCGAAAAGCTGCGCCGCGAGCGGGATAACGGGCGCGTCGGGCAGACTTTGGACCGTCTGCGAATTGCCTGCCAGGGCAGTGAGAACACCATGCCGTACATCCTGGAAGCCGTGCACGCTTATGCCACACTGGGTGAAATTGTAGATGTGATGAAAGAGGTTTTCGGCGCCTACCCTGAGCCGACCTGGATATAAATTTACTTATCTTTTCTTTATAGGAGTCTGAAATGCGTATTGGAGTATTAACGGGTGGAGGTGATGTGCCCGGCCTCAACCCATGCATTAAAGCACTAGTTTACCGGGCAGTTGATGAAGGTTGTGAAGTGCTGGGTATCCGCAGAGGTTGGGCTGGAGTGCTGTGCTACAACCTGGATGAAGACAGCGGTCGAGATGAATGCGTGCTGCCTCTGGACAAACAGAACACCCGCACGATCGACCGGACAGGGGGAACAATCCTGCATACCAGCCGCACCAATCCAAGCCGCATGAAAGCAAAAGATGCACCGTCATTCTTGCGCGGCAATTACGATGCGGATGGTGATGAACCCCTCGACTATACCCCTCATGTCTTAAAAGTGTTGGAGCACCTGGGGATAGACGTGATGGTGCCCATTGGCGGAGATGACACTCTGGGATTTGCTGCCCGCCTGCACAAAGAGGGTTTTCCCATCGTGGCAATCCCAAAGACCATGGATAACGATGTGTTCGGCACAGATTACTGTATTGGATTCTCTACGGCAGTGACCCGCAGCGTGCAGTTCATCCATCAGCTGCGCACCTCCATCGGTTCTCACGAGCGATTGGGGGTTGTGGAGCTTTTTGGGCGTAATTCTGGGGAGACCTGCCTGATATCGTCCTATCTTTCAGGCGTGGATCGAGCAATCATCTCGGAGGTGCCCTTTGACCCAGAGGAGCTGGCTAGATTGATGATGCAAGATCGCGGCGAAAACCCCAGCCACTACGCCATTGCAACCATTTCCGAAGGGGCGCATTTTGTAGGCGGAAAGATCATCGAATACGGGCAGGCAGACGCTTTTGGGCACAAGAAACTGGGCGGCATCGGCATGCTTACCGCAGAAGCGCTCAGGGAGATTACCGGAGTCAACACTATCTACCAGCAATTGGCTTATTTGATGCGCAGCGGCGCGCCGGATTCGCTCGACTTAATGGTGGCTGTCAACTACGCAAATATTGCCATGGACCTAATCTCGAAGCGGCAGTTCGGCACTATGGTTGCGCTGCGTGATGGTAGGTACACTCACGTTCCAGCCGATTCCGTCAAGAGAGGCAGCAAGCATGTGGATGTGGACGAGCTGTACGACGTTGAAAACTACCGCCCGCGCATTCAGAAAATGGAAGGGAAACCGATGTTCCTTTATTAGCAATGGTGATTGGAGGTATTTATTTGAAATCCCCTACAGCTCTGTGTTGCTGTTGGGGGTTTTTAATTTCAGGGATGAAGGCGGAGCAAGATGATTGCCATGGAAGCCAGTTAGCAGGATTTGCTACCAGTCTCCAGGAATAAAGACGCTAAGTGGCAGCTCCCAGACTTCCAAGAATGGCCAGAAGAATGATCAAGCCAATGATGATTACGGCGATTACCAGGCAGCTGCAACAGCAGCAACTATCACCACTCGTGGACATATTTCACCTCGGGGTATACGTTCATGCGGGTTAATCTTACCAGAAATTTAGGAGAATTGCCGTTACTCTGCACATACTGGTGAGGCTGACGAATGTAAAAATGCAGAAACTTGAAGTTTTGAACGTATTTCTCAATGTGTTTCAAAAACTGAACGCATTAGGCTCGATTAGCGGATAATCCCCAGTAAAGTCCTCGCTTTCAGCTGCCCGACTGAATGCCCATGACAGGACGCGGACGAGCACTGAAAAAAGCGCTCAATGGCAGATATAAGTAGAGGGGCTGTCCCAAAAGTCTGTTTTACCATATTGGGACAGTTCGAAGTGGGAGGAGGAGATAGAAAATAGGGTGATTTAGCAGGTCAAGCGAATAAAAACAGCGAAAAAATCCACTCAAGTGGGAGACAAAAAAGAGACTGTCTTCTTATAGGACAGTCTCTCTATGTGGGGGTTAGTCGAAATCTGGATTCCGGTGGCTTAATTCCCGTCCGATCAGAGATGGGAACCAGGGATAGGCACTCATCCCACAGGCTATTGCACCCGGCATCAGTGGATCCATAAACGGTGGTAAAGTCTACGTCAACATTATCCAGAAGTCGTTCTGGGAGATGGATATCATAAGCATGCGAATCGACTTATCCCACCACAACCAGCAGTTCCTTATCCACCATCTTACCGCCAACACCCGGAAGCCATAACAAAGTCAGGGATATCACAGCCATGATCACCCCAATAAGAAATTCCATAACAGACGTATGGGTGAGGAATAGGATCAGATTTCCCATCAGGATGATTAGCAGGCCGGCTGATGCCAGCAGATACCCCAGACGCTTGTTGGCTGCCAGGATTGGGATTGAGATTGCGGTTGTCGCCACACCGATCCAGGCAACTGGAAAGCCCATTAGAAAACCAAGATTGCTTGGGTTGAGGATATAAATCGGTTCCGGTCGCGCCCAGAACATACGTAGTGATGAACCGCCGTTTGAGAACGTCCAGGCAGTGGTAACCCCGAGCATCAAGAACAGGAAGAAACGTCCAATCTTCTCACTGGTTGTGCCTTTTCCAGATAGAAGCAGGATGAAATAAGGGATCAAACCGATCAGTGCAACGATCACGAAGAAGTACATTTTACTTCTGGCAAACGCCATGATCGGTCCGGAGTAATATGCCCCGGTGATAGCTGGGATGGCCAGCAAGCCGATAGCAACTGGCCGCGCCCAGCTTTCGCCTCTATACAAAGCCCAGGCGACCAACAATAACGCCATTCCTGCTGCGACGCTGAGTCCGCCCCAAACCGGGAAGAAGCCAATCACAATTTTAGGCGCAGACGCTAGAAGGGGATTTCCACTGGCAGCGACTCTCTCCGGCACACCTCTTAGGATTGCATCCATAGCCCTCATGGTGATAACCGGTATCACGGTGAAACTCAGGACACCTGCCAGGCCAGCCACAATGGCAAGAGTTGGGTTGGGTTGTAAAGATTTGGTCTTCATATGCATTCTCCTCGCTTAAATAAAGTTTTAAAGTGCAATATTCTATGATTGTATAATTAATAATTGCTCCTGTCTTCAACTTTTGTTAATTATTTCACAATGGGATTCCCGAAAAATAAAAAAACTTCCACAGTCAGCCGGCTGTGGAAGCCTTAAAATGAAGGTCTGCTTATCTTACTCGCTGGCGCAGGCGATCTTCTGCAGCTCTATCCGATTTAGAATGCGAATTTGATCTCTCTCAAGGTCAATTAATCCATTTTCTACAAAGGATCTGAAAGCGCGGTTGATGACTACCGGTACCGTTCCAAGACGAGAAGCAATTGCAGCCTGGGTCGCCCATTTCTTGCGGTCGATGGAACCACCCATCGACTGATCCAATATGAAGCGCGCCAGGCGGCTCTCAACGCTGTGTAATGATAAATCAACAATCATGTTCATAGCGTGTAGGATGCGGCCAGCCAGGTTTTGTATGATTGCTTTGGCCAAAGCTGGGTGGAGGTCGAGGAGGTCCAATACCGCCTTGCGGGGTATGATGATCACCGTTGCTGTTTCAAGGACTTCCACTGATATCCAGTTTACACCCCCGATTAGCACCCCAATCTCGTTGAAGATTTCACCTGGACCCACAATGCGAACGACCAGCTCTCTCCCGCTCGGGTTGGTCTTAACCGCTCTTAGCCATCCTGTTTGGGCAATATATAATCCAAGGCAAGGCTCACCTTCCATGAAGACAAACTGGCCAGGCTGGAAAGTTTTCTCGATGGCAACCTCAGCGATCAGTTTCA
>JACUUU010000180.1 GCA_014859065.1 Anaerolineales bacterium | reverse complement strand
TAAATATTTCCAAGAAGGATGCCTGGAAGCACGCAGCTCAGCTATTTCGTGAGGTCGGTATTGATCCAAACCGGTTGAGAGCCTACCCCCATGAAATGAGTGGAGGGATGAAACAACGCGCCATTATCGCAATGGCCTTAGCATTAGAACCACGCATGGTGATTGCAGATGAACCTACTACTGCTTTAGATGTTGTTACTCAGGCTCAAATCTTGGCGCGCATCCACCGGCTGAGAATGGATCACGGATTGGCTCTGCTATTCATCACTCACGATATCAGTGTAGTGGTGCAAACCTGTGATACTGTAGCAGTCATGTATGGCGGTAAGATCATGGAGACCGGGCCAGTTAGAGAGGTATTCAAGTTGCCCTTTCACCCCTACACAATGGGATTACGGAACGCCTTCCCCACGCTTGAAGGCGCTCGCCGAGAGTTGATCTCGATTCCTGGAACCCCACCGAGCCTGCTTGACCCTCCAACTGGATGCCGTTTCGCTGAACGATGTCCTTTTGTTGAAGAACGGTGCCACTACGAGCAGCCAGCTCTAATATCTGTTGACCATGGACGCCATTCTGCCTGCCATTTTCCTGAGCGGGCTGAAGAGTTTCGTCGCCTAGCCGAACATGACATAACCTGGCATCGGGTTACAGAAAGATTAGGTGGCGATGTAATTGAACAAGCACCTTCTCAAGATTCAACTACTGCATCCACCTTAATTGAAGTAAACCAGCTCACTCGCCACTTTGATGTTCCTCGTAGTTGGATTTCCAGCATCATCAAGCGCGGCCCTCAACAAGTCGTTCATGCCGTCGATGATATTTCTTTCAACATTAACCAGGGAGAAATCCTGGGGTTAGCTGGTGAGTCTGGATCTGGAAAAACGACTACCGGTGAAACCCTGGTGCGCTTACAAAACCCAACAGATGGAAGTATTATCTTTGATGGAGATGCCATCGAGACACTGCGTGGGCCACGCCTGGCTGAATTTCGTCGCCAGGCTCAAATGGTTTTCCAGGATCCCTATGAGACCCTAAACCCACGTTTTACCATCCACGATATCGTGGCAGAACCTTTACGCATTCACAAATTGGCTTCAGGTCAGGAGCTGCGTGAACGGATCGTGGAGGCTCTTGAAAGGGCAGGGTTGCTACCTGCTGAATTATTCCTGGATCGTTTCCCACATGAGCTTTCTGGTGGCCAACGACAAAGAGTAGCAATAGCCCGCGCAATCGTCTTGGAACCAAAATTCATCGTAGCTGACGAGCCTGTTTCAATGCTCGATGTATCCATTCGCGCAGGCGTACTCAACCTGCTGCGTCGTTTTCGAGATGAATTGGGCATTTCCATTGTATACATCAGCCACGACTTACCCACCATCCGCTATGTATCTGATCGAACCGCGATCATGTACTTAGGGCAGATCATAGAAATTGGTTCCACTGAGCCTGTAATTCACAAGCGTAAGCATCCTTATACCCAGCTTCTGCTAGATGCCAGCCCTGACCCAGATCCAGAAGTCATAAAACCTCCCCTAGAAGCTCGGGGGGAGATTCCCAGCGCTATCCAACCACCACAGGGATGCCGCTTTCATACTCGTTGCCCGGTAGCTATGCCGCACTGTGGTTGGGAGGGTCGGGATGTTGAAAATGCTTTGGCTGCTGCTCGCATTCAAGAGGTAGATCTATCTTCGTTTGGTAAAGTAGAGATTGAAGGTTTAAACATTACTGTTGATTACACCAAGGATAATCAAACAGCTGTCCAGACTCTCAGACAGGTCATGGCTGCCAAGCACGAATCGCTCGAAAAAGCTGCTGCAATAGAGGTTAAGCATAATCAAATACACATTCGGTTTCAACCCTACCAACCCCCACCGCTATTCAAAATTTCTGGAAACCACTTCGCAGCCTGTCTTCTTTATGAGCAACACCAGAAAAAAGAGCATATTCAAGTAGGCTAATATCCAGGAATCCGGATTAGCAGACTGATACTGCAAAACCTGTCAACGTCTGGCAATCCTTGTGAGCATCAGCTAAGTTTATCTGAGTTCTTCCCGTCTCTCCAGAATTTTACCCACCTCTCCGGGAGCTCGACAAATTTCACTAACCATCCCGCCTGCCTCCAGGCAGCTGGCTGGGGATCCCGCCCATTCACCTCATTTGACCACCACTCTCGATCTCGTTCAGCTTTCTGAGGCAAGCGAGAATTTAATAACTCTTCAATCTTCTCAAACGATAAAGAAAACTCAAGGACTTCGTCTGGCACCGCTGCCATGTAATCCCTTAATGGTGTGTACTTCGACATTTCATGTTACCTTGATGTTAGGCGTATATAATGATGGCTAACTCACACCATTAATAATTATAAATCCAATTTGGTCATCTTTAAAAAGTAAAACTCTGACCCTTTCGAATTCGTAATGTGTCCCTCTCAGCTAGCGCCAGAGCGGCACCGGTTGACCTGATCCATCCACACCCCAAGGAAGCCATACCAGGGCGGTAAGGCGCGGCGAGATGGCGTTAAGGTTGGGACGGATAACAATTTCTTCAAGTACTTCTTCGGCATCAGCTGTGTCTTCTACTTTACGCAGCTCCTCTTCAAGTTCCTTCTCGAGAGCCTTTATTTGAGCCTGGACTGCTTCCACTGTCTCTGCTGCCTGGCTAATACTTTGGCGAGACTGTGCCGCCCGCCCTGCCCTTCGGATCGTCGTGGCAGCTTGACTGGCTCTGGTGCTGCTGCCCAGTAGAGCACCTAACAAGCCACCTGAAGATTTTTTACTCGCTGAAGTTGCCCCTACTGCTGCGGTTGCAGCTGACAGGGCGGTGTCCAGCCAAGCTTGCCGAGATTGAGAGGATTTTGTCTCGACTGCCTGCTCAGCTCGTCGCAGACGATCCTGCAATGTGCGAAAACGCGATTCAAATCGCTGGCGGATTTTATCCAATTGGGTGTCGCGCGCTTCTCGTCCAACATCTGCCAGGCGCATGCGGAAGTCCTGCTCAGTCTCCTCGGGTCGGGAGAACATACGGCGGACTTTGGACTCATATAGAGTGATAGGGTGAGCGCCTTGAATCCATCGCACCAACTCTTTGCTCCAACGAGCATAACTGCGAGGCTGGGCAGCCTCTCCTGGCAAAGGCGCAAAGGTGACTGCTTCCACTGGTTCTGTTTCCAATAAGTCAATTGGAAGGTCAACGGTTTGGGCACTGTCCAGGCTAAACGGGATCGGTCCATCCTCCAGATTTACCAGCACCTGGAGATTCTGAGTCTCTTCAACTTTGTGCCGCGCTGATTAATAGCGCACTTCATAAGAACCAAGAAATGCGGGCTGATACACCATTTTCTCCCCACGTGCGAAGGGATGCACGAAAAACTGGCGGATTTCTTGCGGCAGGATCGTGCGAACCCCTCCTTCAACAGCTACTGGTTGAGCTTGGCTTTCCATCCCAAGTGCGCTGTACGCCGTAGCAGCCTGCAATCCACTCAAGGGTGCAGCAGATTCCTGGCCTGAGATAATGCTTACTCTCGCAGCTTTGATTGGCTCCATCAGGTCGCGGATTTGAATCTGGGTCAGTGGTCCCGCCATATAAGACATAACCCAACGGGTCGTGAAAAGCGTAGGTGCAGCGCGGTGCACGTTGTGCATCAGGAAGACGCGTTTACCTAAGCCAGAGATCAGGCGGTCCAGATCAGCTCGCGGGATCAGATTCGATCCAACCATGGCACCCTCCAGCGCTTCCAACACACGAGCTTTATCTCGCTCAGTTTGCAGCCGTCCAATAAACCACGTGCCCGTGTTTCCTAACCCCTTGTAATCTAAATCCACCGGGTTCTGAGTTGCCAGAAGCATTCCTACCCCAAATGCGCGCGCTTGCTTCAGCAGGGTCAGCATAGGGGTCTTTGAAGGCGGGTTTGCCACAGGAGGGAAAAATCCAAAAACCTCGTCCATATAGATTAACGCTCGCAGGCTGGATGTGCCTGGTTGGGTGCGCATCCACCCCAGAACTGCAGAGAGCAGGATGGTCACAAAAAACATCCGCTCCGCATCGCTCAGGTGAGCAATCGAAAAAATGGATAAGCGCGGCTTTCCTGATGGGGTGTAGAGCATAGCCCCGATATCGAGTGGATCTCCATCCATCCATCCCTGGAAGCCAGGTGAAGCCAGAAGCCCATTGAGCTGCATCGCCAGGGCAAAGCGATCTTTGGATGGATAGATGCTTTCCAGCTCCATAACGCCTAAGCGAGAGAAAGGAGGCTGTTGAATTGCCTGTATCAATGCACCCAGGTCCAAGTTCTGTCCCTTGCGCCAGGCGTGATCCAGGATAGAAGACAACAAGATATGCTCACGGCTGCGAATTGGGTCAGCATCGATGCCCAATAAACCAAGAAGACCAGTGACCATACTCTGAATCCGTTCGCGAAAGGCATCCAGGTCATCCACTATTTGCCGTGCAGGTGCATCGAAAGAATTCAGGACTGAGACTGGAAGTCCAGCTGAGCTCCCGGGAGTGTAGATCGAGAACTCGGCGTGCTCGCGCAGACGACGGATGCGCTCCCCATCCTGGTGCCATTCAGCCAGACCTTTACGCCACAGGTCAGCTTGCTGGACAGAAAAAGATTCCAGGTCCATCCCCTGCTGTGAGGCAACATCTTTGTTCACCCAGGGGATAAAGTCAGCTGGCGCTAAGTTTGGAAAAGTAAGTAATAGATTGGTAAGGTCGCCTTTTGGATCAATGGCGATAACTGGGATGCGATCCATGGCTGCCTCTTCAAGAATCCCGATCCCCAAGCCCGTTTTCCCGCTCCCGGTCATCCCTATGATGACACCGTGGGTGGTGAGATCCTTTGAATCATAAAGTATAAGATCGTCCGTCCTTTCCCCGCTCCCTGGGTCAACTTCTTTGCCTATGTAGAAGATACCCAGCTTTTCATAAGTATGTTCCATAATACCCTCCATTCTTATTAGAACTCATGCGATCCAGCATCCGGTCCTTCGAACAAATTCTACCAACTTTTAATGCAAATCATCTGGCTCCTAATTCAACATTTTTGAGAGGTATCGATCCCAGCCTTGAGATACAGGCTGGCGCGTACGCTATTAACCACACATAACCTGGTCAGGTCAGAGAGATTGGCTAACTCAAGGATATCATCAACCGGTAGGCCACATCTTTCAGCCAAGGTCTTCCTCATCTCTGAGGTTTTATCCGCTTCAAGCATCTAAGTGATATGGGTTAATTACGACCTCCTCAAAACACTTTCATCCTTTCTTCCCCACCATATTGCTCGAATTCAGTCACTTTCTCAGTCTTCTCATCCAAAATCTGGCGTTCGTGTTCTTCGGATTCGGAAACCCCCTCTTGGCGCAGGTGGTTGATTGTGCGCCAGATATGATAGCCTAAACGGTCCAACCAGCGCATGGCTTCCAATTCAAGCAGTGCCAGGTCTGCGTTGATCTGAAATTTTGCGGTGTTATCCAGGACCTCTCGGCGTTGGTTGCGGCGGATATCTGCAATCTGTCTCGATTTTTCTCCCATCTTTTTCGCCGCCAAATCCAGGTCTCCACTCTCTACTAAAGGGATGACCTGCTCAAATACATCCACTAATTCACTATAAGCTTCCTTACATGTCTCTGCCTGCATGGCAACACCAGATTGACCGGCTTCATTTAAGGCTTCTTCTAACTGCCAGAGATGGTCAATAGCATGGAAAACGGATACATGCCGCTGCTGGTCGAGCTTGACACCTTCTTCGGGACGCACATCAGCCAGAAACCGGCGTGTCTCTGCCAGCGCCAGGCTAGCCACTTGCAGTTGATCTTGAGCAGCTTTTGTTTTTACCTTGCCAGTCAGTTCTTGGTAAGATAAGGAGATCATCACCTTAGCGACATCCAGGGTTGCTTGACGGGCCGCCTCGATGGCTGCCGAATAAATGCGCACCAGCTTCGAATCGAGATGGCGAGTCAATTGAGGGCCAAGATCGGGCATCACTCTTTGAATCGTGGTGGAAATCACACCTGTCAGCGGGAAAAATATTATCACACCCAGGACATTGAAAACGGTATGAAATGCAGCCAGGGTCGTGGCTTCCTCCCAAAAGAATTGATCACGCAGCATCTCCATCATTTGAATGAGATAAGGCAGCAATAACAGGGCAACGATAGCAGTTACCAGGTTGAACATGATATGAGCGATGGCAGTCTGTTTAGCTGCAATTGTCGTGCCAATTGCGGCAATAACGGCTTTTACTGTTGTGCCTACATTTTGACCGATCACCAGTGCCGCAGCTTGATCTAAAGCGATGGCGTTGGTAAATAATGCGGCTAAAGTTGTCGCCATGGCTGCGCTGCTTGACTGCATCACGACGGTCATGGCCACTCCAATGCCAACCAACAAAAGATTACCCCACACTCCACCGCTGGGAAAACTGGCAGGATCATACTGTTGAGATAGATCCGCCATCCCAGTCTGCATCGTTGAGATACCTAAGAAAATCAACCCAAATCCAGCCAACGCTGAACCTGAATAGGAGGCTTTGCCATTTCCAAACATTTTTGCCGCAGTGCCGACGGCGACCAAGGGAAACGCCATTGCAGACACGTTTACCCGGAAACCAATTTGCGAGACAATCCATCCAGTGCTGGTGGTTCCCAGGTTTATACCCATGATTACTCCCAAGGTCTGGGCAAACGTCAATAATCCAGCGCTCACGAAACCAATTGTCATCAATGTGGTCACACTGGAAGACTGCACCAGAGCAGTGATGAATGCCCCGGAAAATATCCCCAAAATTGGCCGGTTGGTTAGGCGGGTTAATACCTTGTTCAAGGAAGGTCCGGCGATGGCTTTGAGCCCATCGGTCATCAAAATCATCCCCAACAAGAACAAGCCAATGCCCCCCAACACCAATATGATCATAATTACCTCCAACTTCACGAAACCCTTGAGAGATAACCCAGCGTACAACCCTATTGATCGCTACTCTCGATTCGAAATCAAGAAGTCCTGATCAGATGGAAATTTACACTGCCTATTCATCAGGTTGAATTAACCAGCGTAGCGTCATAAGAATGAACGCCACGCTGGAAGGTTTCAAGAAGCGTCTTGAAATATCTGGTGAACTTACTTATTTTGACCTCAGATGCAAAATTATACTATAAATTCTA
>JACUUU010000481.1 GCA_014859065.1 Anaerolineales bacterium | reverse complement strand
GTCGATCATTTGTGGAAAATCTTCCAAATTATGAAATAGGATATCTTTTCCTTGTAATCCGATGAAGAAACTGTTTCGGGAGGATTCTGATATCTGATCGATTAGATGTTGCACGCAGCGAGTAGCAAGTTTGGTAGCTTGGATGCGATCAAAAGGAGTTGGGTTGCCGCCCTGCTGCAAATGCCCTAATTTTGCTTGGCGTACATCAAATAAATCACCACCTTCTTCTTCAAAAAGTGCGGTTAAAAATTCAGTAGTATAAACGGGATTGGCGTGCTCATTACGGATCATCAGACCAAGTCGCTTCCCACCTGTAAACCCTTCCTTCAAAAGATCCAAATCGGCTAGAAGATCTTGGAGAGTGATGCCTTCTTCGTTGAGGTAAACTTTTTCTGCTCCGGTCGCGAGACCACTCATTAATGCTAAATATCCGCAATCACGCCCCATCACTTCGACTACAAAACAGCGTATCTGAGCTACCGCTGATTGTTTGATTTTATCGACCGCTTCTATAATGTTGTTAAGAGCGGTATCCGCGCCGACACTCAATTCGGAACCAGGTAAATTATTATTGATTGTAGCTGGTAAACAAACGATGGGTACTTTGAGATCTAGGTGTTGCTTGAGTTTTAAGTGCAACCGGTGGGAAGAAAGGTATCCATTCCATCCACCGATCATGATTATTCCTTGAATTTGTTGTTTCTCGATATGGTGGACAATATTTTCCAGATCATCCTCGTTGGGGATATATCGGTTAGTGCCTAATTCTGCTCCACCAAGAGATGCCCAACCATTTACACTCATCCAGTCCAATTCACGGATTTCATCGGCAGCAAAGCCTACAAAACCTTTATAGATACCCAACATGGTGTGTCCGCGATCCAAACCAATCCGCACTGCAGCCCGAACGGCTGTGTTCATACCCGGTGCTGGTGATCCACAATGGAGGACAGCAATCCGAAACCTTTGTTGTCCAGGTTTGATGGGGTGAGGTAATGCACGCACCATGGTTCTAAGAGTCCTGAAGGCCTCTTTGAATCCACTTCCTCTGAGGTCCATTGCTTGTCCAAACGCTTGGGATGAGAGAGCTTTATTAACCAATCGGGTATCCTCAACACATTTGGGCAATGAAACGCTGCTGATCCGGTTGCCGATAAAACCAATAAGTTTGGGTTCATTGTTTTCCTGACCGGAAGAGAGAATTTCCATAACAGCAGCATATCCAAGCAAAGTGCCCATGTTACGATCAAAGGCGCTGGGAGATCCGCCTCTTTGAATGTGACCCAGAATGGTAAGACGAGTCTCTTCTCCGAGATGTTCTTGGAGTACATCACGTATGTGTTCGCTTGAGATTGGATTGCCATCACGATCCTGAGCGCCTTCAGCCACAACAACTATCGTTTCCCGACGACCAACTTTCCGACCTGCTTTCAGGATACCTATCATTGTCTTTTCCCAGTTTTCAACATCGGGGGGGCTTTCGGGGATTAACACCCAATCTGAACCGGTAGCTAAACCAGCCATCAAAGCAAGGTATCCACTATTTCGACCCATAACTTCGACTACAAAGGTGCGTTGGTGGCTGGCAGCAGTGCTGATAATAGAATCGATTGCTGAGGTGATGCGGTGGAGGGCTGAATCTGCACCAATAGTCATGTCTGTACCGATCATGTCATTATCAATTGAACCTACCAGACCTACAACCTTAAGGGCGGGATGACGCTCAGCCATCTCAGTTCCAATCTTGCCTTGTTGGACTAATTCATCAAGTAAACCAGACCACTCCTGGTGGAAGATATGCGCACCTAACAAACTGCCATCACCACCAATAACTACAAGAGAATCGATCCCATTAATGACTAGGTTGTACGCAGCTTTTAGTCGTCCATAACGCTGCATGAATTCATCGCTACGAGCTGTCCCAATGACCGTCCCACCTTTGTAAAGGATGCCTCCGACAGAATCCCAGCTCATTTTATGGATGTATTTGTCCCCATCTATCATTCCTTGATAACCTTCATGAATGGCATATGGTTCACAGCCTTGATCAAGAGCGGTTCTCACCACTGACCGAACGGCAGCATTCATGCCGGGGGCATCACCCCCACTAGTGATCAAACCGATCCGGCGAATAGCATTGGCGATCATTTGGACCTCATCATTACTTGGGGAGAATTAATTAAATCTATAAGGGCCTGAATTCTTAACTTCCGCATCTACCTTAGTTTCAAATTCCTTGAAAGCCCGATGAAATTTTTCAATCAATTCTCGGGATTTTTCATCATATAACTTGCCCTCTTGCCAGGTTTGTTTTGGCTTTAGAACTTCATTAGGCACATCTGGGACAGAAACGGGAATGCTCAATCGAAATATCGGATCAGTCTCGAAGTTTACTCCATCGAGTCTCCCTTCTAATACAGCTCGGATCATTGCACGTGTGTAGGGGAGATCAATACGATGTCCTAATCCATATGGTCCTCCAGTCCAACCGGTGTTTATCAACCACACCTGAACGTTTTTCTCCCTGATCCTTTCACCCAGCATTTCTGCGTAGATAACGGGGGAGTGAACCATAAATGGCGCACCAAAGCAGGTGCTGAATGTAGCCGATGGTTCTTTTACTCCCCTTTCGGTTCCAGCAACTTTTGCTGTATAACCCAGTAAAAAGTAATAAATGGCTTGGTCAGGAGTCAAGCGAGAGATAGGAGGAAGGACTCCAAATGCATCCGCTGTCAGAAAGAAGATAACATTCGGATGTGAAGCTGTGCCTGTTATAGATGCATTCGGCAAATGGCTAATAGGAAAGGCTCCACGTGTATTTTCAGTTAAATTGTCGTCATCCAAGTCTATCCTGCGAGTCTTCAAATCGATGGCAACATTCTCGATAATCGTGCCAAACCTGCGGGTTGTTTCGAATATTTCTGGCTCGGTTTTATTCGAAATTCGGATTAACTTTGCGTAGCATCCACCTTCAAAGTTGAAAATACCATTTGGACTCCATCCATGTTCATCGTCTCCAATGAGAGTGCGTGACGATTCGATGGACAGTGTGGTTTTTCCAGTTCCCGATAAACCAAAAAAGAGCGCCACATCATTAGGATCTTCCCCCTGATTTGCGGAGCAATGCATCGAAAGAACACCTTGTAATGGTAAAAGGTAGTTAAGTACAGTAAAAACAGCTTTTTTCATTTCTCCAGCATATGAGGACCCTCCGATGAGGATCTCCTTCCGCTCAAAGTTTAAAATGACAAAAACATCGGAACGGGTGCTATCCAATTCCGGAATAGCCCTGAAGTGAGGAACATGGATCATGGTGTAGTCTGAACGGAAGTTATCCAGTTTATCCCAATCCTTCTCAACAATGAACATATTTCGGGCAAAAAGTGCGTGCCAGGCAGATTCGGTTATCACCCGAAGTGACAGGCGGTAATTCTCATCGGCACAGGCATATAAATCCTGTACGTATAAGTCCCGGCCTTGGAGATACGCTAATATTCGGTTTCTCAGCATTTCATACTTCTCTGTTGTAATTGGTTGATTAACCTCACCCCACCAAATTTTTCCTTCGTTGTGGGCATCTTCAACTAGAAATTTATCCTTTGGTGAACGACCGGTGTACTGACCAGTTCTTACAACCAAAGGACCCAAATGGGCAAGGAGTCCCTCTCTGCGGCGGATAGATTGTTCATAGAGTGCGGTTGTTGGCAAATTCCAATAAATATTGCCAACGTTCTCGAATCCTAAATAACTTAGATCCTTCGTCTTGTGCTCCATACTTTATTTCCTCCAAAGGCAATTAAGTTTTATGAATTTTATCAGTGATTAATACCCCAGCTCACTGCGGGTCCTAATGTAGTGTAGAAGTCTATCTCGCGTAATAATCCCCATCAATTGATCGTTCTCCATAACTGGGACTTGGTTAATGTCGTTTTCATCCATCAGTCTTAAGAGATTCCAGGCATCTTCATCAGGAGAAATCGACAGGACTTCGTCTAAAGGCACCATAACCTCTTCTGTTGTCACAGATCTCCAATTATCTCGATCAACAGATTTAATTTTACTTAATGTTAAAAGTCCTTGCATGTGTTCATTTTCAGCGACGAAAAAGCAACGTTGTCCATCGCCAAGCACATGGCGGTCGACTAGTTCATCCAGGCGAATTTTGGGAGAAACAACTTGGCATTGTTGGACCATCAATTGACGAGCAGTAACTCCAGCTAGCATATCTCGCATTAATACCTGGCGATAACTATGTTGAGCAGCATTGCTTAAAAACCAGCCAATGAAAGCAAACCAAAGCCCATTAATAAAGTTGCCACTGAACATAAGCCAAACACCAAGACCAATAAATAAGAAGGCAACTGCCTGTCCTGTACTGGTAGCCCAATGAGTAGCTTTGCGGAAATTGCCACCAAATTTCCATAAAATTGCGCGTAAAACCCTGCCGCCATCTAGAGGGAAACCTGGAAGCATATTGAAAACTGCTAAAATTAAATTTATCTGCCCAAGATAAAGCGCTGACCCAGATACCTCAGGAATAGTGCCCAAAACCCTACCGAAAATCAGGAAAATTGCTGCCAAAGCTAAACTTGTTATCGGGCCAGCAATGGCAATGCGGAATTCTGATTCGGCGGTATCTGGTTCACGCCCGATTTGAGCAACACCTCCAAAGATGAACAGGGTGATACTTTGAACTGGAACCCCGTCTCGTAGAGCAATTATTGAATGTCCTAACTCATGGATTAAAACGGAACCAAAGAAAAGGATGGCTGTCACCAATCCGACGATCCAATATGACATTGGGGACCATTCGGGAAACTGATCTGGGAAATATGCCATCGCTAAAGATCCGGAAATGAGGAGCAGAATCAGGAACCAACTGATGTGCAGTTTGAGCGGTATCCCAAAAATCCTACCAAACGTTAACGAACCATCCATTTAAGCTCCTTGTTGAATACAAAAAAAATCAACAGATATTTTCTGATAACTTTACCTGTTTTTATCATTATACCTCTATTATTAATTTTTATTTGCCCCTATGAGTGTCTACTTATTTTATTAAGTAGACGAGACTGACGGTGTTGGAGATCAGATTCCCACTTCCAGCGTTCAACAGGTGAAAAGTTATTCCTGCTGATTATTGTGAGTGCTGTATTAGTCCATTGCAGAGCTTCAGTAAAGTTTCTCATGCGATGTTCGTAATACTTAGCTATTTCTACAAAGGCATAAATTTCATCAAGACTTGTCGCTTGGAACCATAATTCCAAGGCAGTATCCAAGTTTCCAGAACGTTTCTCAAGAAAAGACCAGCGTCGGATTGCCTCGCACTGAAATTGACCAGGAAGATTGCACTCGAGGCTGCGTGAATACAACACTGCAGCTTCGCTTGTATTGCCTACATCTTCATAAAGCTTTGCGGCAGCTAGAATTTCCAGAGCATGCTGGCTACTAATATTCCTTGGCTCCTCGATAAGGGAAGAAATGAGATTGAGCAAGGCTGCAAGCGAAAGAATATCCATTGCATTGTGATAAAAAACGTTCTTAAGTGGACGAGCATCCCCGTCCCTTAAATAATCAAAATACAAATTTGGTATCAACCATCCAGGCACATCTTCTTGAGTACGGTTTGAGCCAAGAATGTGTTGCTCTAGAGATGCGAGCGATCGACTGGGGAGGCGGTCACGCCAGATTCTGCGCGCAAGCGGAAGAAGATCTAGATGCACGTTCGATTTTATTGGGGATATCTCACCATTTGTAATAAACCTTGTATTCAGTATGGGGACATCGAAGGATTTGCCGTTAAAAGTAACCAAACCATGATGGTCCTTTAAAAAACTCGAGAAGGCAGCTAGCTGGGCTGGTTCTTCGAATGGGTCACGCATAAAGTATTGGATAAGATGGAAACCCGTTTGTGTCATGTGACCGATACCTATAAGAAAGGCGTAGGTCCCGGTCCCGCCAGATAAGCCGGAAGTTTCTGTATCTAAGAATATCATCTCCTCCGGTTTACAGTCCTTGAGACGTTCATCTCCAACCCAAGTGGCAATTGTGTTTAACGGGGTTTCTAATTTCAATCCAATCGATCCTTGGCGGTGATCAGGAGGGTAGTGTGACTCTACAATGAAAGCTTCACCAAATGGAGTATCTTGATAAAATCCTGGAACCACTTTTTCAATCGGGAACTTCTTCTCCGAAGTGCCCTGTTCTAGGCTGTTAGTTCCAACACGAACTCCCAATGATTTGAGTTTTTCTGACAGAGAAGGCTTTCTTTTGATCATTAGGCAAACCAACTTAGATATTTAATTGATTCCTTACACAAAGAGCTTGAAAAATTGCTAGAGCTTCTTGTTTTCCACCACTACCACTCTCTCCTCCAGGCCCAACGCAAGATGGACAACCATCAGTGCATTCACAATTTCTTACGAGTTCGTAGGCACTGCTGAGCAATTCAGCATGCAGCTCAAACAGGTGCTCGCTGAAGCCAATACCAGCTGGTATCTGATCGTATAACACCACAGTTGGGTTACCTTCAGCCAGTGGTGATTTGGGATCGGAATGGATGCCAATGTCACGGGAGTCACACATCAGGAAAAAAGGAGCGAGGTTTCCTAAACTATATGCTACTCCAGATAACCCGCTTCGAATTCTCAATGAGGCTTCGACTCTTTTATGGCAAGTCTGGCAAAGAGTAATTAGATTGCTCATCTGATTCGCTTCCTGGTATGATGCAAATGTGCGAAATGGTCTCCTGTGGTGGACATCATGAGCACGGTCTTGTTCTAGAACATTGCACACCTGGCAGCGGAATCCATCTCTGGCGCGAGCCATATCTTTCTGAGCAGCCCAGTCAGGACCATAATCATTTCGGTCATTCGTCCATAAATTTTCTTTGCGCAAATTGTCGACGGTGCTTTCACTTAAGGATACCCAAAATCCGGTGGTTGTTAACTCAGAAGGGGGAAGCGATATCTCTTCCGTATTTAAGATCTCATGGGTGAACCACTTTATGCGTTTGAACCCAACAACTTGGGTAATTACATTAATTTCGCCATGTGAAATCGTAGCTGCGGGGGCACTCTCGCCTTTGATTTCTGACTGGTCTTTTATTTCAATTAAATTTACGATCGAATCACTTT
>JACUUU010000473.1 GCA_014859065.1 Anaerolineales bacterium | reverse complement strand
CCAGGATAGTTAAATCCTCTAAATCCGATGGTTCTGTCATAATATTTCTCGCTTCGCTTGTTAACACTCAGAGGGAAGGATTTTTCTTCCTCAAAAGCCTGAACTTTGCTCTACTATCAACAAGTACTTATTTATTTATGCAAATATCTGCACTCTAACCTGATACCGCATTGACTTTATTGATAAATTATACTCACAATTATCAATGATCAATTCTACCTAGATGATAAGCCATTTGGAGGAGTAACTTCATCGATCTGCCTGCTCTCTTCAAATCCATCAAATTTTCCTACCCTTACAATCACATTTAGTCTTCTAAGAGAGATCACAAGACTTCAAAAAAGAAGCAGAATGGCAATCCACTCCATTAATCGAATTGATCTCGTTGTATTTTCCTGCCAGTGGATGTATACTCATTAGTACATTGCCCAACAAATTCACACAGTAGCTGGAGACATCTATGGTGAACACAACAAATGGAAACTTCGAAGGTTTAGAAAAGACCCAACTTTTCTACCAAATTTGGATGCCTGAGACCACCCCACGAGCGATATTGGTCATCATCCACGGCATATGTGAGCATCACCGACGCTACTCCAATCTGGTTGACAGCCTGGTAGTAAAAGGTTTTGCACTTGCTAGCTTCGACCTGCGCGGACATGGTCAATCCTCAGGGAAAAGGGGTCATATCAATACCTGGAGTGATTACCGCAGTGACGTAGCAGCTTTTCTAAATCTACTGCAAGATATGCATCCTGGGATTCCTAGCTTCATATACGGTCACAGTTTAGGCTCCTTGATTGTGCTGGACTTTATAATTCATTCCAATGATGGGTTGTCCGGAGCGATTCTCTCCAGCGCGCCTATCGTACCTTTCGGCGTTACTAAACCTCATCTGGTGGCTATCGCCAGGCTGATGTCACGCGTGTGGCCAGCTTTCCCGGTAGCACTTAATCTCGACCCTATGGATATCTCACGTGACCAAACTGTTGTCGATGCATATCGAAATGACCCTCAGGTGTTCCGAACAGTCACCGCCCGTTGGGGTACCGAATCCATGGACACACTTGAATTAGTCAAATCCAATGCAGCTGAGATTCAATTACCTGTCTTGTTCATTCACGGCGGTGATGATCCACTTCACTCGGTTGAAGGTGTCCGCCAATACTTGCAAAAGATCAATCATCCACACAAAAACCTGATCGTTTATCCTGGCAGCCTTCACGAACCCCATAACGATTTTGATTATCTAAAAGTATCCGC
>JACUUU010000179.1 GCA_014859065.1 Anaerolineales bacterium | reverse complement strand
GCTGTTCGAAAATCTTCTTGGTTACCGAGTCGTTATTAGCAGCAGCCTCATTTGCCCATTGGTTGTAATCCTTGGCGCTTTCTTCTTCCATCTTACGACCCATTTCCAGCATTTCAGCCACGTCCTGGATGGGCTTGGTGTCAAAAGCCGCCTTCATGATCACATCGCCACCTAAGAAGATGATGCGCTCTGCCAGGACTTCCACGTGCCCCATCTCCTGGATGCCGGTGCGAGAGAAAAGCGCCGAGAGCTGACCGAAGCCCTGGTCTTCAAGGTGAAAATGGAAATACATATATTGGTGAACCGCCGCCAGCTCATCGGCTACAGCTTTGTTCAGCAGTTCGATACTTTTTTCATGCATGTGACACGCTCCTTAAATTTAGTTTTAGTTGATTGATTAGTTAGGTAACTGGGTAAGTCCAGTTTCAGATGTACATTCAGGAATACAAACCCCCGGATTTGACAAGTATTTTGAAATCCCGGTTTGATGGATACCTTATTATACCCTCAGTTCAAACTTACACCTGGGAAATCTCAATCTTTTAGATGATGGATGCGAAAACCCATCAGCAGGCAATGCCTGCGGGTGAGAAGTCTCAAAAGGTTGTCTAGAAATCACCTCATTATGGGAAAATCAAGGCTGTATGTAACTTCAACCTATCATGGCGTCTCGCCGCCAGTGCAACCCACTTGCTCTGCTTTGCAAATAAACGCGCCGAAGCTTCACCGATCCCTGAGGAGGCTCCAATGATTAAGATGACCGGTGATTGTTACATTCCCACCTCCATTTAGAAGAAAATTTACGTCAATTGGTTTTTTATTAAGAAAGCGAAACGGGTCTCAATCTCGAGCTAAACTCCTCCCTTGACCTGCTCTTTTACCAGGTCCCTGGTAGCCCACGCTTCTCCTATATGGATAAAGCTGTGCCCGATAATGTGTATGAGCACACGTGCAGTTGGGACCGCGTTAGGCCACCAGGGGACGACCATCTCTCTAGCCAGCTCAGCCGCTGAGGCATTTTCCAGATAACTCAACGTTCTTTGCGCTACAGCATCATGATAGTCCCTGAGAGTTTTTGCGCGCGGTCTCACCAGGGCAACATCCTCGGCGCTAAAGCCAGTCCCCATACCGCTGCCTTCAACGCCTCTACCGCTGACATCGAAGCCAAATTTCTCCTGCCAACCACCTGCTTGGTAAATCTCCTCCTGATCTTGAACTAGAGAATCATACCCATCCCAGGTCAGCAATGTATGCCAGGCTAAAAACCCGACGCTGTTTGCCTTGCCATTAGGCATATAGGTGATTTGTTCCCAAGAAAGACCTTTCAAAACCTCAGCGAGCTGCCGCCCGATGATCTCAAACTCAACTCTGAGCACCTGGTTTGCATTCATGGGTTCCTCCAACTTTGAAAATGAACACATTGTGAATTAAATTGGGCTTATTTTACCAAATTAATCTCATTGATTTTTCAAGTTAGTTCTTGCCTGATATCTCCGAAACAATTTTGTAGACTTACCCAGATGGTATTTACTCAACACCTTCACGGAAGTAACCTTCAGCGGATCAACCCCAACAACCTGTCGGGGTTATCGGTGTTGATGGCGTCCACACCCAGCGCCAGGATGCGTTGCATGTCCTCCAATTCATTGATCGTCCAGGGTTGCACCGCCAGGCCGTGCCGCTGAGCAGCATTCACGAACCCCTGCGTCAGCAAATGGATATTGCCACTGTATTCTGGAACCTGCAGTGAATGGTATCTGGGCGTGAGCACATCCACCAACCCCAGGCGGAATAGGATATAGAACAGGCGCACTTCGCCTTCCGTCGCCGAGGTCGCTACCTGCGGGCACACCTCCCGGAAGGCGTCCATATTCTCCTGGCGGAAGCTGCTCACCAGCACCAGGTCCTGCATGCCGTACTCCCGGATTGTCGCACAGAACATTTCAGCCGTTGGGACAGGGTCTGCCTGCTTGATCTCGATCCCCAATCTCATCTCGGGAAAAGCCTCGAACAGCTCCTCCAGGGTTGGGATCGTCAATCCCTGGTCGCGGTAGGGGTAAGTGGCGCCATCATCCAGGGTGAAGGAGTAACCGGCATCCAGCTGCTTGATCTCCGCCAGCGTCATGTCTCCTACAGCCCCTGAGCCATCGGTGGTACGGTCGACGGTTGTGTCGTGGATCAAAACCAGAGCCCCATCACGGGTTATGTGCATATCGGTATCGATCACATCTACGCCCAGGGCGACTGAATTCTCGAATGCCAATATGGTGTTGCTGGGCCACAGGTTCTCGCTCCCCTGGTGCGCCATCACCAGGGGACTATTTTCACCTGGGCGCGCTTCAAACCAGGGATGCGCTGGAGCCGGGCTTGCCAGCAAACGAGCTGCCAGGTAAACCAAACCCAGGAATACTGCTATGCCCAACAAGGTCCAACCAAGACGTCTCAACCGGCTGCTTCTCTTCATAAGTGCGCTCCTTTCGACAGTAAATTTGATCTGCTTGGATTATAAACCAGGCAGGTGAGCAATCTGCTTGAAATCCGACAAAGCATCCCCGCTGGACAACCCATTCTGTCCAGCATCGCTCAAGACGCCTCTCCCCAATCTGACGGCTCACCTGTGGAGCGAGTTTCCCAACGCAGGTGATGATTTACCTTCCCCCATTCAACGGGCAAGAGATTCCATGCTCATGATTGGCTTGTTGTATTTGCTGGTAGTTCTTGTCTTGGGTGGTGTTTTGTCCGGCCAATTTGCTGCCTTTTCTCTATAAATAATAACCACCCGTGATGTAATTTCTAAAAGATTGATTAAGACTAAATGGACGCGGTTAGAATGTTTTACTATTACAACAGCATACAATCTTAATATTTGGTATATTAATCAAAATATTTGAATCAAATTTTCAAAATGACATGATAGAATATCTGTGCTGATTATTCGACTACAGTAGGTAGATTTAATGAAGATCACAAGCCCATTGCGTTATCCAGGTGGAAAAACTAAAGCTTTGAAGCAGATACTACCTCTTATTCCAGAATATGAGGAGTTTAGAGAGCCATTTGTAGGAGGTGGTTCCGTATTTATTGCTTGTAAACAGACGAATCCTAATGCCTTATATTGGATCAATGACCTCAACCAAGATTTGTATTTATTTTGGAAATATGCACAGAAAGACTTGGACAGATTAGTTGAATCCATACTAGATATAAAGAAGAATAAGTTAGATGGTAGAGAGTTGTTCAATTCGTATAAGAATAATTGGGATTCTTTTGGCGATTTTGATCGTGCTGTTCGGTTCTTTGTTCTAAATCGCATCACATTTTCAGGGACCATAGATTCAGGAGGTTACTCTCAACAATCATTTGCTAAGCGTTTTACGGATACTTCCATTGAACGATTATCCAATCTTAAATATATTCTGGACGGAGTAAAAATCACTAACTTAGACTACGTAGAGGTAATTAATCAACCAGGTTCAAATGTATTTATATTCTTGGACCCTCCATATTATTCAACTACACAATCAAGACTCTATGGCAAAAAAGGAGATTTACATCAACATTTCGACCATCAACGATTCGCAGATTACATGAGAAAATGTGATCATAAATGGCTTATTACTTATGATGATTGCCTAGAAGTTAGAGAATTATTTAATTTTGCATACCTGGTTCCATGGAATCTTCAGTATGGAATGAATAATTTCAAACAGGGCTCAGCAGGAATAGGCCAGGAATTATTCATATCGAATTATCCACTTGAAAAAAATTCAACTAGCACTCAGCTAAAATTATTTGCCAATTAGAAAACAAAAATGACCACTACACATAAGGTGATAATTGGATCTAGTGAGAATCTCCAAGAAATTCAGGATAGAAGCATCCACCTAATTGTTACATCACCACCTTATTTTAATGCCCCATTCGATTATATAGACCTGTACGAATCATATGAACAGTATCTGGAAGTACTTTCAACTGTAGCAAAGGAGAGCTTTCGGGTATTAGCTGATGGACGTATATTCGCTTTGAACATTGACGACATGCTAATCAATGGAGAAAAGTTTCCAATTACTGCTGATGCAACTAAGATATTCCAGGAGGCAGGTTTCCGATACCGGGATAGATTGATATGGAAAAAACCTGATGGTTATGTTCGTATTAGTAGGAGAAGTGGAGTTTTGCTACAGAATCCATACCCCATGTATTTCTATCCAGATAATCTGCTCGAAAGTATTATTATTTTTCAAAAAGGAAAGTTCAACTACAAATCAATTGATCAAACTGTTAGAAACTTATCTAAAATTGATCTCAACGAGTTTAATAAGAATAAATGGTACTTAACTCTGTGGGAAATGACAAATGTATTGCCCAATTCCGAATTAGAAAAAGGAATTGCTGCATTTCCATATGAACTTCCTTACAGAATAATTTCGCTCTTTTCTTATAAAGGTGAAACCGTATTAGACCCCTTTGCCGGAAGTGGGACAACATTGTTAGCTGCGCGGCGTCTTGAAAGAAACAGCATAGGTTATGAGATAAATGCTGAATTAATATCAGTAATAAAAGAGAAGCTTGGTTTTGGAATTAATAGGGACCTATTTTCTAATGATGATAAATTCACAATAATAGATAATCACTAGTGGAGTAATAATAATGGTAGAGATATTTGCTGAAATTCGAAATGTAAAATATCATCCCACATTATGCAAACCGTTGCCAGAATACGATATATCTGAGCTTTCCACTGCATTAATGAACCGCTGTTTTTTCCTGAGAATGGATGACAATAATAAACTCGCAATAAGCAGATGGGTATCACCAAAAAGAACTCGGTCTTACCCATATAGTAGCGTATACGACACTATGCAGTACTCTGGGAAAAAAGTAACAATTATTCCAATATTTAAGGATGAGGGACAGCTCGGAGATCGAGATTTTCTTCAATGGGACACTATTTCCTTAATGAGTTTACTGGGGGTGTATGCAATCATTAGTTATTATAGCAATGCGGAGCTAAATTCACCAAGTCGGAAGAAATCGAAAATTACCAATCAACAATTTGACTTAGATCACATAAGATCAAATTTAAACAAATTAATGGTTTACCATTTAGATGCATTACATTGGAATCTAAATCAACTTACACATGTTGGTGATATTGGGAATTATGCGATCAAGGCTTATAGACGAATCTCTAAAGAATTGGACATTTCCATGCATTCATTTAAGAATGCTGAAAGAAAAGTTTCAATATTACAAAAAGAAGCTGAATCTTTTAAGAAAAGATCAAGAGAACTAGCTGCTGCTGCTGCTAGTAGAGAAGTACATGTCATAAACCCAAGTGAAAAACTTTCTGGAAAAAAAGGAAGAATCACAATTACCAATTATGTTGGTGGAGAATATCATTTAACCGTTGATGAAGTATGGTTTAAAGATGAGAATACATTACAACTTGTAGAAGGAAAACATACCTCAAGCAATTTATTTCCTTCGATCAGCGATATAAAAGATGGTTTTGTGAAAATGATTCTATTTACAAACTTGGAAAATGTAATGATAGCTAACAAGTTTTATCAGCACGAATCAGTTATGAAGCTAACATCATCGCTCAATTTCGATATTCAAAAGTTTTCTAAAAGGCAAATGGAGTTATATCGGGACATTCAAGAGGAAGCTCGGATCAATAATTTCAAGATTTTCCACACGTGATAGTGCTATTTTCAAAACTCCTCTTAGGTATTTCATTATTATATTTAACATTAACATCAGCAATCTGCATAATACAGCGCAAACCACACACTTTAAAAGGGGAAAATGACACCAGTCAATCCTAAACTTTAGAACGCTTACTTTCATACATTAAGGAGGTATGTATGGCTCAGGAGTGCATAAAACGGCGTAAGCCGCACAGTTAAACGGTGTAAGCCGCACACTAATACGGTGTATGCCGCACAGTGTTTGCGCAAGCCGCACATTTTTAATGGGGTAAACGCCACTGGTTAATCCTAAAATGTAGCATTCTTGCCTTCAAACATCAAGGAGGCAAGTATGGCCCAGGAGCAATCAACTTTGCTCAAAACACGTGAAGCTACGACTAAAAGTAGAAGCCTGACTATCCAATCAGGCGATTGCTCTGGCATGTAAGATATCCAACAGCACCGATGGGGAATATCTGCGTCGAGCCCGATTGGCAGGGGTTGGCTGGCCACTTCCAGAATGGGTCAGTGAAGACGAGCTGCTGCAAAAGTTATTCCCAAATACCAAGCGGGGCAATATCCCTAAAAGGCCACTAACTGATTGGGAGAAGATACGCCAAGAACTGAAGAAGAAAGGCGTCACCCTCAATCTGCTGTGGTTTGAATATCGGGACAGTCACCCGTACGGATACAGCTACACTCAATTTGCGAATAGTACCGCAGGTGGGCTAAAAACCAATAGCCTACTGGTCGCTTCCCGCATAAAGGTAGGTAAATCCGCCCTCACCGCGCGTTTTTTCATGCTGCGGTGAGAGGCGTGCGTACTTATAATCTTTCGCTTTTTCATCCATCCAAAACCATATCTATTTCTAACTCTTTCCCCTGCATCTGGGAAGCAGTACTTATCACCTGTGCCCTTTGCCCTGTGCCCTTTGCATTTACACCTCCCCCAATCCCATATATAATCAGCACTTCAAAGCCAAGCACACAAATCAGCCCTGCTCAGCTGTCTGACCGTTCCCTTGGTGCCCTGCCATGGATATAATCGAGCTGAGCGGCAGTTGTACAACCACACTCAGTGACCAGGAGGTGTTTATGAGCGACTATATCACACCCAACCAGTTCCACGAGGCTGAGGGCGTCGAGGACTGGCGCCTGACCAGTGAAGGTGCAACTGCGTTCTTCCGCACCCGCTCGTTTGCCCAGAGCGCTCGCTTCGTGCAGGCGATCAGCGAGTTAAAGGGAGTCGAGGATCACTGCCCCGGCGTCGACGTTCGACAGGATGCCGTTACCGTTCACATGATCACGTATAGTGACGACTACTTCGGGCCCAGCCTGCGTGATGTCGAGTTATCCAGGCAGATCTCGGCAGCTGCGCGGCAGCTTGGGCTCGTCGCTGACCCGTCGGCGGTCCAGAGCTTGCTCATCATTCCCGGCGCGACCGACACCGCCGAGGTGATGCCTTTCTGGCGACCGGTGCTGGGGTACGAACCGCGCCGCGACAGCCCCGACGAGGACCTGATCGACCCGCACGGTCGCGGAC
>JACUUU010000488.1 GCA_014859065.1 Anaerolineales bacterium | reverse complement strand
GGGGTAAATGCGGCGAGTTTCGATAACTCCCCCACGCGGTCCAACGGCATGGACAACGCCATTGAAGCCATATTCGACCAGGTTGGCAACGATGTTTCGTCCCAGGTTTGTTGGTCTGCTAGAAACGCCAATCACAGCTATGTTGGTGGAGTAAAAGAAATCACGCATCAAATTGGAAGAGTTCGTATTTGTCATAGTCTTAATTCTCACTCTAATTTAGCGGCCAGAATACAGGCAGAACCAGAATCACGAGTGCTAAAACAACAATGGTGAGGGGTACGCCTACCTTAATGTAGTCAGTGAAACGATAACCTCCTGGGCCTAACACTAGCACATTGGCAGGGTGAGCAACTGGACTCAGGAAGCTGGCTGATGCAGCAATTGCTACAGCCATTAACAAGCTATATGGAGATAATCCCATATCCAAGGATGTGTTCATGGCGATGGGGACCATTAATACCGTTACCGCGGCCGAGGGCATGGCTTGGGTTGTGACTGAGGTCAGCAGGAATATACCAGCCAGAATGCCCAATGGGCCTAATCCTCCTACCAGGGCTATCATCCAGTCAGCCAGGAGACGGGCTGCTCCACTGGTTTCCATGGCGATGCCTAATGGGATCATGCCAGCGATCAAGAAAACCGCCTTCCACTCGATAGCTCGATAAGCTTCTTCCATAGTCAAACAACGAGTGAGCACCATCACTGCCGCGCCTACTACAGCCGCTATGGCAATAGGAATCCAACCCAGGAATACCGGCAATAATACGCCTGCCATTATTAACACTGCCAGGGGAGCTTTTCTTACGTTTAGGGGTTCTTGGGCTTCTTCGTAAAGTACCAGGAAGTCGGGTTCTCGCGCCAGCAATTTCATCTTCTGCCTGTGCCCGTAAATGAGAAGCGCATCACCTAAGCGCAGCGGCATATTGCTTAGATTGGTCCTGTATGCCCGCCCCTCTCGCCAGATAGCCAGAACGCTGAGGCCATATTTATCACGAAAACGGATTTGACGCAGGGATTGATCGAACAAGGTCGAATGGGGAGATAATACAGCTTCAGCCAGACCTACTTCCTCGGTCTCCAAGTCCCTGAAGCTAGCTGCCATTTCCCGTTCGATCTCCATATCCTGAAAATTGACCAAGGCTTCGATTTCTTCCTGATTTCCTTCGACTAGTAGGATGTCTCCGGCACCAAGCCTCTCTGTAGATGGAGGTGCAAGAAGTGTAGCCCCACCGCGGGCAATCCCCACCACCGTCAAACCAGAGGTTGAACCCAAATGGCTTTCAGAAAGGGATTTGCCTACCAAAGGGGAATCGTCAAGCACATGGATAGCCATTAAATGCTCGTTTAGATGAGTGACTTCGGTGGTCTCAACCTCGGATAGAAGAAAATCTGGTGAATCTTTCAGGATTTCAATGTTTTGGCGTGGACCCTGAACCAGAAGAATATCATTGATAGTTAAAGGCAGATGCTGAAGATGGGTGCGTTTTTGTTGTCCGGCACGTAAAATCGAGAGGACATTTAATCCGAAACGGCGGCGAAAGTCAATTTCTCGCAAATTGCGGCCAATAAAAGCAGAGTTAGGGGCCAGGCTAACTTTGGCAATATCAATTTCTGAAGACATCAAGTTGTCTATATCTAAAACCGCATCTTCCACTTTGATTTGACCTAATATCTCCAGCTCAGCCAGTCGTTCCGATCTACCCAGGATCATTAATTTATCGTTCGGTAACAGGATTTCGTCTGGGGATGGTGATAAGAGGGTCCGGCCATCCCGCAATATCCCGATCACGTTGAACCCAAGCACTGCGCCAATCTGACTTTCCGCCAGACTTTTGCCTGCCAGAGGTGAGTTGGCATGAATTGGAGTAATGAAAATACGTTCACCTAATGCATACAATGCCCCCAGGTCTCCCAGTCTTGGATCGATAAAATCGCGTTCAGGGTCTTTAACCGGTAGGATTAGACGGCCAATCGTTACCATAAAGATAATCCCACCTGCTAATACCACAACTCCAACTGGAGCGAAATCCAGGAGCTGGAAAGGCTGTAAGCCATATTCTCGCAACGCATCGCTGACGAGAATATTGGGAGGCGTTCCAATCAAGGTAGTCAAACCCCCAAGAAGCGAGCCAAAAGCTAACGGCATTAACAAGCGAGATGGCGGATGACCGGTGCGTTTACCCAGATCCATTACAACCGGCAGGAGAAGGGCTGCAACTCCAATGTTGTTCATAAACGCAGACATTACCCCTGATGCAACCATAATCACTGCAATCAATTGCGCTTCTCCACTCCCAGCAAGCCGTAAGATGTATTGACCAATCACCCTGGCTACACCAGTATGCGCCAAACCGGCACTGATGATGAACATCGCCCATACAGTGACAACCGCGTTATTGCTGAATCCGGAAAGCGCTTCACCTGGGGTTACTAATCCGGTTATCGCCAGAACTCCCAATACCAACAGAGCGATCAGATCAACCCTTAACCTCTCGGACAAGAAAAGCAGTATCGCAATGATTAAGATCCCCAAAACCAGGGCAATTTCGACTGTCACTTATGCTGCTCCCTATGCGGAATTTGCCATCGCTATTATATCCTCAATAATTAGAAGATCACCCTGGAAGTCCTCCAGGGTGATCACAAGTTTCTATTTAAATTTTCCTTGCAAATATTTACAACCGCTCAACCTCAGTCTTATTAAGTTACCATCTCCGGCATCATCCCTTCTAGGATGATCTCTAAAGCCATGGTGTGGCTGCATCGCCCGCGTGTCTGAAAAAATGCACAGTCACAATGCCACTCACCATGATCGAATTGCAAGCTGTGAGGGTTATTTTTCCCCTCGAAAGTCACCATGAAAGATTTAAACCGGATGCGTTCACGTTCGTCAGCATAGCGTTTGGCCTTGTCAATTTTACTGATCATTCCATAATCCATATCTTGGTTTCTCCTTTTCCGGCGTATTTTAAAAAAATCACACGCGTGGTTACGCGTGCGTTTACTTTCAACAAGGCGAGTGAGATTTTTCCCTAAAAACACTCATGGCGGTTTTTCTCTCCTGTGCGATTAGTATAAGCCCAATTAAGAGGAAAGTCAACAGGCAATCATATTAATTTATTCTGAGTTGCAGACATTTCTGGGTAGCCAGATTGTGGGCGCAGCGGATGGGTTCAGGCAAGCGGAAACCCTTCGAACAAGCCATTATTATCTCGGTAGCTGACGGTAGATCTATCTTATGCCCAACGGACACATAGACCGGTTTTACTCCCGTACGGGTACGAAACGCTAAACCAACAATTTCCGAACCGTGTCGGATATTGGCACTGCTGCCAACCGTTTCTGATAAGGGTTCGTGCTCTCCAATTAGTAACGACTTGGCACAGCCAACCGAAGGAAGATCCAGCAGTACCCCGATATGGCTGGCAATGCCGAAACGACGCGGGTGTGCCATGCCGTGGCCATCGACCAACAATACATCTGGCAAGCTTTCAAGTTTACCCATGCTCACCAGGATAGATGGTCCTTCACGGAAGCTCAACAAACCAGGGATATAAGGGAAGGTTACAGGGACAGATGCTGTCGCTTGTCCTATCTTTTCCAGGGAAGGAAAGCTCATTACAACTGTCGCTGCAATAAGCCAATCACCAAAATAGGCAACATCCACACCACCCACGCTGAGGATTTCACCCTTAGGTAAGGGTTGAATTGAAAAATGGGTGCGTAACTCTTCCTGGATCTTTATTGCAACATCAGGGGAGACATCCCAGGAGTGTTTGTGCTTTAATTGTAGGGTCATCCTTGTTTAAAATGTAGCCAGACTGCCGCTGCGCCGAGCCCGGTACTCAGCAGCGCGGTAAAGCGCGTATCCTAAATAGGGCATCACGATGCCGAAAATGGTGACGATTACAATCTCAACCTCGATTGGTGCCAGTTCCGGAAATCCGGGAGGGTAGCCCATCATCGTGGAGCGGAAGGCGTCTACTCCGTAAGCCAGGGGAATAACTTTTGAAATGGACAGTATAAAGGGAGGCAGTGCCGAGAAGGGAAAGAAATTAGCGCAAAGGATCAAGAAAGCAAACTGGAGCATGTTGGCCATTGTTTGAGCAGTCTCCCTTATTCGCAACGTTAAAGCAGCAAAAGCAAACCCGACTCCGAAGGTGCCAGCCAGGGTCATTACCAACAGGTATAACCCTAACAAGGGATTCTCGAACGGAAGACGACCGATCATGACGACCATTAAGGCACTGGCTGCGATGCAGAGTAAACCCGTCCATACCAGACTGTTGGTAACCCTTGCTACCAGGCTGGCAAATTTGCTCGCTGGACTCAAGTAAAGCTGTTCTAAAGTCCCTTGAACCTGTTCGTGGCGTACGTTATATCCGATTGTCCAGAGTGTATCGCTTAAGAACATAAACAGGATAAACCCGTAGATAACCACCCCTGAAACACTAGCCCCGCCCATAATATCCCCACCAGACACCAAAGTTGATTGTTGGCCTCTGAAGGTGCTGCCGCCCAGGGTGAAAATTGCAACAATTAAGAATACTTGACCGAAAGAAGCTAAAAAATTGACCGGATAGCGTGCCATAACGATCAATTCTTTACGCACCATGGCAAAAAAAGTGCTTACGAATATGTACATATCAAAACTGACCTACGCCTTCATTCTGGCGGATGCCGGTTTCGGTGCGGGCAAAAACCCAATAGCCAAAGAAAGGGATGATGAGTAAAAACCCCCACAGAATAGCCAGGTCGAAATACCAGGTCTCAAAAAAGAAACCGACACCCAAGAGCGCTGAGCGGACTCCATTTGTCATCCATGTTGGAGGAAAAAACAAAGCTACAGCCCTCAATAAAGGGGGGAATATAGCAATCGGGAAAAACACTCCCATCAGGAAGCTAACACCCCATTGCATAACATTGATCAGCGCATTGGCCTCTTTGACTTTCAAGACAATAGCTCCAAAAAGAAGGGTTAACCCATACAGAGGTACCAGGCCGATTAGTATAAAAATCAAAGCCAACGCGATATTACCCTGAAATGGATTTACACCTAATATAAATGAACCAATTAGATAAGCGGTCAAGGCGGAGAAAATTGACCTAAAGCAGCTGTATAAGGCAACGCCAGCCGCTACCCATATTCGGTGGGTTGGGCTGAGGTAGATGGCTTCCAGGGTGCCAGTTTGTTGTTCCCAACGCAACCAATATGCAATATGCCAGAAGGCATATGACACGATGGCAAACGAGCTGGAGCCAATCAACATATATGCTACATAGTTAGGTGTTCCGGTATTCTGGGCGAATATCTCGGCTGCAGCCGGTCCAGCAGTTGCCCTGCCAAGCAAAATAGGCATGGAGGCAAACACAATCGGGATGATGATATCTATTACCAACTGTCCAGGATAACGGCTGATGGTCAACACTCGCATACGAGCGCTGGCAAGGGTTATGGATAAATTTCCCTGTAGTATTGCTAGATTGACCAAACTCTCACCTTTTGCGGGTATCTTCTGCCAATGTTCTCCCGGTCTTTGTGATGAAAACATCTTCCAGTGTTATTTCGTGTGGCGAGATCTTTTGGATGACTGCCCCAGTACGGGAGAGGGCACTGAGCAAGTGAGCCAAAATATCGTGACCGTTAGATGAAACCACCGTTAATAAATTACCTCCGTTTTGAGCTGTGCGGGTAGCATGGTGGACGCCAGGTAGCTTTTGAACTGCAGCCAGAGATTTGGCCGGGATAACACCTTCGATGCGAGTTATATGGTTCTGGTTTAGTGAAGCCTTCAAATCTTCAACTGTCCCCAATGCAAGTAGGCGACCGTAATCAATGATTGCCACTCGGTCACACAATGTTTCAGCTTCTGTCATGATATGGGTGGTGTAGATGATTGTTTTACCCTGGTCGTTCAGTTCTCTTACTACTGCCCGCAGTTCACTGGCTGAGGGAACATCAAGGGTATTGGTCGGTTCATCCAGCACCAGGATGGGGGCATCATTGATCAGGGCTTTACCGAAAGCCAGTTTCATTTTTTGACCAGAAGAATATGTCTCAACTGTACGATCGATGATGTCTTCGAGGTCTAATAACTGGATTATCTCGACACAACGCTGCTTTCGTTTGGAAGGGGGTAGATGGTAAAGTGCTCCAAAATATTCCAGGTTTTCCCGCCCAGTCAATTTCCAGTATAAGCCACGTTCGCCCATCAACATACAGCCAACCGAAGACCGCACCTTATTTTCATGATGCCTGAGGTGATAACCATTGACCCAGGCGTTGCCGGAAGTAGGCAAGAGCAAGGTGGTCAGGATTTTGATTAGCGTAGTTTTCCCAGCGCCATTCGGACCTAATAACCCAAATAATTCCCCTTGTTGAACCTCCAGGGAGATATCATCGAGCGCTTTGACAGATGACATCTCTGAACGAAATATGCCCTTCCTTTGACGGACAGCATAAATCTTTGAAAGTTTCTCAATCCGGATGCAGCCTTTCATGGTGTTGAAAAGAGGTTTATTTATCGATCTTTAACGCCATCCATATTAATGTTTGGTGTAATGAATAACCGGCTTTCTTCAGTGCGTCAGTTCCACGTCCGGCAGGATAATCGAGGGTCAGTTGATTTCGCCGAGGTAAATGACGGCGGATATGTGGAAGCAGAGCAAGTATAGCTGTATCCTCATTTTCTGGAGATGTAGCTAACCAGAGATTGTCAGTCTGGTTTTGATGCGGTTGCCAAGTCAACACCCCTAAGAGTTGGTTCTTTCTAACGGCCGCCCATTGTTTAATGGATGTTGCTGTCATTATCCGGTAAAAAGAACCCCGCAAGGTTGGGTTGAAGGCGTTGATATTGAATGGCATATTCCAGATGATTTCAGGCGGATATATTTCTTTTAACCAGGCTTGCTGCTGGAGCCAATAGTTTTTCTTGGTTGTAGTTATGCGTACATCGGCAAGCGCTGTATCCGAACATGGCGCTGTGACTCCCAGGTGTTCCTCCCCAACATGCCAGGATGATCGGCGTTTCTTTTCAAGAAAACCGATAGAAAGGTATAAATTGACCGCTGGAGTGTTCTCTGCCCGTACATGCAACCAGACTTTTTGAGCTCCTTTCCGTTGAGCATGGTTTATGGCGCGTAATGTAAGCGCTCGAGCAATCCCACGCCGGCGGAACTGGGGGGCGACAGCTACATTTGCAATCAGGTAGCACCGTTGGCCCTCGATTT
>JACUUU010000178.1 GCA_014859065.1 Anaerolineales bacterium | reverse complement strand
TCCAATGGAGCTGCCAGGATCATCGCCCATGCTGGTCTCCACAGCTGGTTAGCTTTCGAGGCGCAGGCAAGATCATATGTACCTAAGTGGAGGCTAACTAACACCCAGGCAGTCAATAATGGTAAAAAAGTTGCCATTATACGAAACCCGGCAGAACCCAAAGTATCATGACTGGCAAAACCGATGATCGTAACCACCCCTAGTGTAAATGCATCCCCAATCAATAACAAACCCAACGAGAGCTGTTTAGATTTCACCAACATATCGTAACTCAAAGCCAAAAAAGGGGCAAGGATTTCATTTCCATAGATACTACCATTGCTCCTATTATAAAAGGCAGTTACAATCTAACTCCATTTTTTGTGTTTTGATCTAGGAGAGATTGATGGAAAACAAACCCGAGAATCGTCGCCTGTTAATAACCTGCGGTGTCCTGGTAGGAGTTATGTGTATATGTATCAGTTTGATTAGTGTGGGATATGCAGCCCTTATCTTAGGTGATGGAAATTTATTTCCCATTAATCTGGAAGCTACTCAAACGCCAATAGATAATGACACCCAAACGAATGACCTACAGCCTACCCCCTCCATTATGCTAACCCCCACACTCCATACATCTGATCAGATACCACCAGAAATTTCCCAACAAATGGATCTCATCCACGAACAGGTAAGTGAGATGCGGGGTTTATCTCCTACAGGTCCATTGACTCGCCTCCTGCTTACCCGAGAGGAATTGCGACAGCGTTTGATCGAGGACTTTAATGCTGATTACTCTCCTGAAGAAGCTCAAGAAGATGCGATAATTCTATCCGCATTCGGGCTGCTCGAGCAAAGTTTTGATTTATATCACTTCTTTTTAGATCTTTACACAGAGCAAATCAGCGGGTTCTATGACACAAAAACGAAGGAAATGTATGTTGTATTGGACGATGAGTTTGGCGTGATGCAAAAATTGACGTACGCTCATGAATATGTTCATGCCTTACAAGATCAGCACTTCGATATTAGAGACGATCTGAAATACAATGAAGAGGATTGCGAAGATGATTCAGAGCGATGCGCTGCTGTTCAGGCATTGCTTGAAGGAGATGCCTCCCTTACAGAATTGCACTGGTTCTCTGTGCATGCAACATTGCAAGACTTTTCTGATTTAGAGGAGTATTTCCAAGGCTATGAAAGCCCGATTTTCGACCGCGCACCTGCTTTTATCCAGGCTGACATCTTGTTCCCCTATACTAACGGTCAAACTTTTGTCGAATATTTTCACCAGTCAGGTGGTTGGGAAACAGTTAACCAATTGTACTTAGATGTGCCAGTGTCGACTAAACAAATACTCTACCCCGAGACCTACCCCAATGTCACTCCTGTCCCTGTTGCTTTACCTGACCTGATTCATTCGCTTGGTGAAGGTTGGAGTGCGCTCGACCAGGGCGTATTGGGTGAGTGGTATACCTTCTTAATCCTTGCCCATGGGCACGATACAAGTGTTAGATTGAGTGAAACTCAAGCGCAATCTGCTGTGAACGGCTGGGCTGGCGATGGTTTCACTGTCTATTACCATGACCAGAATGACACTGTTGCGATGGTGCTCAAGACCGAATGGGAGAATGAAACAGAAGCGATCGAATTTACTGAATCATTTATCGAATTCACAACCGCGCGTTACGGTCAATCTAATATAAACCCAATTAACATCCACGCTTGGGAGACTGACCAAAGTTATACCCTTTTCCATACTGCAGAGAATACAACTTTATGGATTTTCGCCAGTAATGAAGAAATCGTCCAGACAATTTGGGAAACCTTACCCTGATAATTCGCAAGTATTAGACCTCAATACTTGGAATGAATAACCAGCAGAAAGATAAATTCGTTATTTATCTTGCAAACGTACCAATAAGCTTTCAAAGGCAGCCCGGTTTGGGGGGTTCATGCTTAGAATCTGTTCGATGATATTAATTGCAGCCTCGCGGTTTCCCTGCTTAAGGAAGGCTTGTCCAATAGCATTGTAATGGGTTAAAGCCTCGTCGATCCGTCCAGCTTGTCCGTACAATTTTGCCAGCCTCTGCCTTATGACCATATTATCCGGGTTGTCTTTAAAGAAGTTTTCTACAAATTTTATTGCCTTGCCCACTTCTTCTTGTAATGTCAGATATTCTATATAATTGTCCAATTGCTCAAAAGCTTTGGCGGTATCACCGATTCGTAAATTCAATTCAATCAAGTAACTGCGAGCCTGCCCATCACCAGGCTGCAGTTTTATGATCTGATAATAAACCTGCAATGCTTGCTGCCAATTCAACATCTGCATATCGATGTCAGCCATTCGATGAAGAATCCGGGTCAGCAGGGCTGCTTCTGCATTAGCTTTTTGTGCAGTCTTAAAAGTTTCTGAATAGGACGACCTGGCTTTCATTAGCTCCGCTTGATTGACATAAAATTCGCCAAGCTCTAGACCTTCCATTACAGCTTCGTGAATCTGTCCCCCATCAAACAGCTGTTGAATCAACATCTTACGCACATCTAAATTAGTGGGTGCCAAGTTCAGGATTTTTCGGAGAATTTCTGTTGATCGTTTCTTTTCTCCCCTGACTGCATAAGTTTTAGCAATCAATGTAAATTTAGCCAGAGCATCATCCTTGCGATTCTGGATCAACAGTAAATCCCCAATTTGTTCATGCAATGGCAGATAAAATGGTCCGGATTTCAAAGCGAAATATGCCTCTTCCATTGCAGAACGAAGACATCCATCTTCTGCCAACTTATTTATATTGGCGATGTTCTCTACAATATCCAAACTGTTAGCAGCGACCATGATTTCTCCTAGCGGGATTAAATCACTATCTTCACCTCGAATACGTAAATCTTGACGAACTTTTTTAAGATACGTTTTCCAATCTTTATTAATTAAAACGCTCGAAATACTATCACATAATCTTTCTTGGATAGATACATCTTCCTGATAAGATTGATTTTCAATTATCAGGTCATAGTATTGCCATAATTCATCTACCCATCGAGCATCCACCACCTGAGTATCAGCCAGTCTTAATGCCTGGAAATATTCAACTAAAGCGTCGTCGACACGATTCGATTTACGGAATAAATTTCCACGGAATAAATGGGCTGCTAAACCAAAATCAGGGTGGTTTACAACTAGTTGTAATGCCTGCAAGGCACTCTCTATTTGCTGGCTCTTTGATCTCAACACACCAAGGTTAAAAAATGCAGCTGCATGGTCAATTCCTGCCTCAATAGCCTTTTCTAACTCTTCCGCTGCTTTTTCGATTATTCCCTGCGTTTGCAGATTCACCGCCCGGCTCAAATGCTGTAGGGTTTTATTGCGGTCTTCTTGGGAGAGGTAGTCGCTTCCCAAATATCCACTACTATCCGGATATCCGCGACCTTCCGCTAACTCGAGTTGAGCAACATCATCGCCAGCTTCAAATAATAATCCAGCAAGGATGGTCAACGCATTGTTTTGTGCCTCTGAGACTGGATCCAGGTTATCTGCTTCTCTGGTAACCTCCTCAGAATTCTCAGCTTCCTGGAGCTGATCTTTTATCAGCTCACCTGTATTTACTTTGGAACGAGCAGGTTTTGGAAGGGGGTTAGAATCTTGTAATTGCTCTTTTGCTTTGAGCGCTTCTGTGCTGCCTGGGAATATGGTTATGGCGTGATTTAGGGCTTGTAATGCTCTATCTTCATCACCAGAATGTTGAAAAATACTGGCGAGATTGATATATTCATTGACAGCCTGTTGCTTGCGACCGAGACCTTCATAAACCATCGCTAGCTTGGAACGGGCAGCAAGGTCTTCCGGGTTCAGCTGCGTCGCTCGAACCAAATTAGCAAGTGCCTTTTCGCTATCACGTTTTTTCAAATACAAATCAGCGGCTCTACGCGCTGCCTTGACTGCATTCTCTGGCTTATCTAATAGTTCATATAGTTGAGATATCTTCTCGAAAGGGATAGGGTCTTCCACGGAAACAGTTGCCGCTCGTGCATACACCTTGAGGGCATCTCCAAATTGACGCAGCTCGAATAACGCCAAGCCAAGACTTGCCAGCGCATGTGGGTTGTCTGGGAACTCATCCACAGCTTGCCGGTAAAAGAGCGATGCTTGATCCCAATCCTGTTCCCAAGCCGCTGAGTGGCCTTTATTCATGAACTGCTGATAATCCTCTTTGTCTCCACTCATTAAGGTGTTCCCAAAAGTTTTATTGATACTTGCTACCTTTGTCGGGTGATGGCTCTCTGGCCACCATCCCTATAATATGCAAATTCCGAAACGATTTTTTATATGCTGACAATCGACATCTCATACCAATTGCGACCTGTTCGAGCCTCGGTCTTTAACGGCACTTTCAACTCATAAGCATCTTGCATCACCTGACTCACTAAAGCAGCTGTTTCTTGCATCTCCTCCAGTGGGCATTCTAATACTAATTCATCATGAACCTGCAGCAACATTTTAGCCGAGAGGCCAGCTTCATGGAGCGCTGGTGGGACTCTCAACATAGCAATTTTCATGATGTCAGCTGCAGTCCCCTGGATGGGTGCGTTAATGGCTTCTCGCTCTTCTCGTTGGCGAATATTATGATTCGTTTGGTTCTTAAGCCCAGGGAAATATCGTCGTCTTCCCAGGAGAGTTTCAACGAATCCATCCTCGGCTGCCTTTCGACGCATCCCATCAAGATATCTTTTAACTCCTGGAAATTTCTCGAAATAAGCTTTTACGAAATCCTCAGCTTCAGCTAGAGTCAAATTTGTGTAACGTGTCAATCCAAATGGGCTCATACCATAAATCAATCCAAAATTTATCGCCTTGGCGTGACTGCGTTGAGTACTGTCCACCGCAGCTAGAGGAATACCAAATATCGCAGCCGCAGTCGCGGCATGAATATCTTGATCAGCTTGGAATGATGCAATCATAGCTTCATCCTCAGCCATATGCGCTACAATGCGCAGCTCAACTTGAGAATAATCAACAGAAAGCAGTAAATGATCTTCTTTGGGGATGAAAGCGCGCCGCACTTGCCTGCCGAGTTCGGTGCGGATAGGGATATTTTGAAGGTTCGGTTCGGACGAGGCAATCCGTCCGGTAACGGAACCAGTCTGGTTGTAAGAAGTATGTATCCGTTTGGTCTCAGGGTTAACCTGTGATGGCAGGGCATCCACATAGGTAGATTTCAACTTTGAGAGTTCACGGTATTCCAAAATCCAATCTACCACTGGATGGGAGCCCTTCAGGCTTTCCAGCACATCTACCGCAGTTGAATAGAATCCGCTGGCTGTTCTTTGGCGGCGATCTGGCGGTGCCAGTCCTAATTGATCAAATAAAGCTTTAGAGAGTTGTTGCGGCGAGTTAAGGTTGAATGGAGATCCAACGGAAGTATAAATCTTGTCTTCAATCGTCACCAGTCGTTCTTTCAACTCACCTGACATTCGAGTCAGGAAATCAGTATCCACAACGATACCGGTCATTTCCATATCCGCCAAGACAGATATTAGCGGCATTTCAATTTCGAGGAAAAGTGTTTCTGCACCTGAATTACGTAATTCTTCTGTAAGCAAAGGCATTAACTTAAGCAGCACAGCTGCATCATCAGCAGCATATGATGCCGCAGCTTCTATCTCGACTTCAGCCATATTGATTTGCTTTTTACCTTTACCGATTAGTTCATCAATCTCGGTCATCTGTTGTCCAAGGCGGACCCAGACCAGATTTTTTAATCCTAAATTGCGCGATGCCGGATTAACCAGCCATTCAGCAATCATCGTGTCGAAGGAAAGGGGGGAAATTTTAAGCCCGTATCGATTGAGCACAACAAAATCATACTTAATGTTATGACCTATTTTCTTTAAACGTTCATCAACTAGAATTGCGCGTAACCCATCTATAACGGTCTCTAATGGCAGTTGGTCACCTTTCCCACCTATATGACCTACAGGAATGTAGTATGCCTCATTATCTTCAACAGCCAGAGATATCCCCACCAATCTTGCTTTCATTTGGTCTGTAGATGTTGTTTCAGTATCGACTGCAACCAACTTAGAATTATTCAAACGCGAAACCAGGTCCTGCAAACCTTGATGAGTGTTAACAATCTTTACCTGGATATCTTCGTGATTGACTGGAACCGGCGATACCACCTGTGATTCGCGCTTGGTTTCAAATAACACTAGCTGATCTCCCGCCATCTGCCGATTAAGTGAACTATTTAAAGAATCCGATAAATCTTTCAAGCGATTAAATAACGAGCGAAATTCCAGGTCTCTGAATAATGGCTCAACCTGTTTGGGATCAATTCGATTTGTTCGGGCATTATCAAGATCGAGGTCGATATTCAGATCAGTGACAATCTGCGCAAGTTTCTGGCTCATCAATGCAGATTGGCGACCTGCCTCCATTTTTTTCCGAACGCCAGGGGGGAGCTCTTCCAAATTGGCATAAATATTCTCAAGGGTGTCGTATTTTTCCAATAAAGATGTTGCGGTCTTCTCACCAATTCCAGGGACACCCGGAATGTTATCAGATTTATCTCCTACTAAAGCTTTATAATCAACCACCTGTTCTGGGTTTACACCTAATTGCTCTTTTACGTCTTCCAAAAAATAATCTTTAGAATCAGAAAGGGATCTACCAGGTAAGGTGACGACAATTAATTTGTCAACCAGCTGCAGCAAGTCACGGTCGCCCGTGATAATCTTGACACCTAAACCTTGACTGGCAGCTTTCTTTGCTAAACTACCCAGTACATCATCAGCTTCAAAGCCCTCAACTTCCAGGGATGGTATATTGAACACCTCAAGCAGCTGGTGGATGCGCTCTAATTGAGGCACCAGATCATCAGGCATTTTTTCGCGCGTACCTTTGTAATCAGGAAAAATCTCATCCCGAAAGGTCTTGCCGGCATCAAAAACCACAATCAAGTAGTCTGGTCGTTCTTGTTCCAGAATACGCAGCAATACGCTGACAAAACCATAAGTGCCAGCGGTTGGTTCACCTTCACGGGTAATCCACCGCTCTGCTCCGGTTCCGCCGCGAGTCAAAGCGTAATATGTACGATAAGCCAAGGCATGGCCATCTAGTAAATATAGTGTCGGTGGCATCAGGCTTTCTTTTCGATAGAGTTTATCACGGTGCATAGGAGGCTGCAAGTCACCCTTACAACTCTGACACTTACAACTCTGACACTTACAACTCCGACCGTTGACAACTCCCTATGTACATGTTATTTTTGAGAAAATGAGCAATACCAGGTTAGCTCTTGT
>JACUUU010000177.1 GCA_014859065.1 Anaerolineales bacterium | reverse complement strand
TGATAAGCTCCACATGCCATTGGATGAAAACGGTCTACGCCTGAACTACGCTGGTGAAACGTTCACCTCCATTCGTGAATATTCCAATCACCCAATGACCATGGTCACCTGGTTTGGCGCTGAAGCCTACTGCGAGTACTATGGCTGGCGTCTTCCAAGCGAGGTTGAGTGGGAAAAAGCTGCCCGCGGCACTGAAATCGTCGATGGTTACGCCCTGCCCTTCCCCTGGGGTACGGAAATCGAACGCAACAACGCTAATTTCTACTCCTCATTCGACCTGTTTGTGAAAATGTTCGGTAGGCTGGGTAACACTACCCCGGTCGGTTTCTACAACGGCGGCACCTATGATGGTTACCAGACGCTCGATTCAGCCAGCCCTTACGGTGTCTACGACATGGCTGGAAATGTTTGGGAATGGACCGGCGATGTGTATCGAAATCAACACTACCGCCACATGCGCGGGGGTAGCTTCTATTCATACGAAGTGGATCTGCGGGTATGGAAATTCAACAGTGCAGGTCCGCAGTATTACAGCCCCCAGGTTGGATTCCGCTGTGCGCGCGATGCGTAAACTGAATCTGGAAATATATTTATCAATCTTCCAACAACACAGGAAGGCAGACGAGCAATGAAGCGATTGCCCTTTGCGACGACTGAAATAAAAACAAAAATGCGCGCTTACTGGCCGCTTTTGAAGGGCTTGCAAACCGGGCTCTTGGTTTCCACCGGACTGGGTGGTTATATGAGCGCTCGCTGCCCGATACATGATTGGGCTACCCTGACCGGATTACTTATCAGCCTGGTCGCCTCCATCAGCGGCAGCACGATCCTCAATATGTGGTGGGACCGTGACATAGATGCCAAGATGGGACGCACACAAAACCGACCACTGGTCAGCGGCAAAATCCAACCTTCAGAAGCTATGTGGGTAGGGTTGATTCTCTCAATGCTCGGTGTGGCGATCGCAGTGCTGATGAATCCTTTATTTGGACTGATCATCTTTGCTGGTGTTTTCTTTGATGTCGTCGTTTACACCATCTGGCTTAAACGCCGCACCTGCTGGAGCATAATCATCGGTGGTCTGGCGGGGGGGATGCCCATCTTGGCTGGTCGTGTTCTTGGTTTAGGCAGCCTGGATTGGGTTGGCATCCTGCTGTGTCTGGCGGTTTTGTTCTGGATCCCTACCCACATCATGACCTTCAGCATGAAATATCACGCAGACTATAAGGCTGCCGGCGTGCCGACCTTCCCCTCCGCTTACGGCTTTACAATCACCAGAGGATTGGTGGCTATTTCCAGTGTCCTGGCAGCCCTTTCGATAGGTATCGCCGCCTATGGGGTTGGCATGACTTGGGGTTATCTCAGAGTGCTGATCGTGCTCTCGACCGGTTTGTTCGCGCTGGCAGTCAGCAGCTTATTCCACCCATCGGAGCGTACCAATTTTGGGCTGTTCAAATATGCCTCGCTCTACATGCTCTCATCCATGCTCCTCATGGTGATTTTTGGTATCTTAGATGTCCCCGCGTGACCGGGCTTTGCTCCTGGTCGCCAGCCTGCTGACTGCCTATCAGATCACCTTTGGCATAGATGATATGTGCGTGATTTCTATTAGCGCATACACAATTGCCTTCGGTATTCTGTTGGTTGCCAGCCTGTTATTAATTATCCTGGGTTTTGAAGTGCTGAACAGCCCTTTCGTGGTTATCCTCGCTACCATCCTCCCACTCAGCCTATCATTCGGGCTGGTCTGGCAGTTCCTTCCTGCATGGTACGGGCTTTATCTTGGCTTTGCCGGATCGGGTCTTCTGGCGGTGATCATGACTCGCTCCATCTCCATGCTTAGAAATTTCTCAACCATCGTCCTGGCTGTCGTTCACGGCATTGCGGGACTGGTGATCACCATCCTGCCGCTTGTCCTGGTCATCCAGGGCAGTATGCCAGCAGGATTCGCCCTGGTGAGCTTAGGCGGGGCGCTGATCGGTGCAGTCGGGTTGCTGCTTTCATTCCTCAAACTGGGCAAGCCGCTCTTATCCAGGCAGCAGATCTTGTCTGTGCTGCCCGGCTTGCTCCTGCTTATGACAGCCGCTTACGTGGCAGGTTTTGCATTCGCATGAAATACTCTAACCCCAGACATTGGAGATTGCGCAATCAACGCTACCGGTTAGCAGGATATCTATGTGAACGGTGCGGCGCGATTACCTTTACACCCCATCAAAAACCATCTCGTACATGTTGTGAAGATTTGACCCACTCAATTTTCAAACCACTCCTCGAGACAACCTCTGTAAAACAACTTTCATAAACCGAAATAAGAATAGCTATGAGTAATAAAACCGGTTACAACTCCTGTTTATCTCCTTGATTACCAAACCTTCGAAAAAGAATAGCCAGCATCAAGCCAGCCAGGAAACCACCGATATGAGCCCAATAAGCCACACCCCCGGTCTCTGCAGTGGTGACACCCAAGGATCCGACCCCACTGAAAAATTGCATGGCAAACCAGATGGCGATGTAAAACAACGCTGATACTCGTCTAATGCGACTCAATGGGCCCAGGAACAAGAACATGCGCACTTTTCCTTGTGGGAAGAGCACCACATAAGCTGCCAAGACCCCGGCAATAGCCCCGCTGGCGCCCACGGTGGGGACGGTTGAACTCACATCAACCAGCACTTGAGCAAGCCCGGCCACAAGACCAGCCAGAAGGTAAAATGCCAGGAAGCGCCAGTGACCCAGGCGGTCCTCCACATTATCCGCGAAGGCAACCAGGTAAACCATGTTGAACAAGATATGAGTCAGGCTGCCGTGCACGAACATGGACGTAAAAGGGGTCAAGAAGAACGGGATCACCAGGTTCTGACCGCTGACAAGCGCTGCCGGAACGATACCAAAGGCGGTGATAAAGAGATAAAGCGCCCGTTCTCCTCCTATCCACATAAGTGCCACCTGAAACAGGAATACCAGGGTATTGATGCCAACAATGGTAGCCGTGACAATCGGGAATCGTTGGCGGGGGATTTGTTCTTCTGTTCCTAGTGGTATGAACATGCCCTTTCCTGGATGCTATTCTTTTGGAAATTCTTGGCTGTAAACCGGCAATTTGACCACGTAGTCCCGATCAATACGTAGCACAACCCCATCCGATGAGGCTGAGTCGACCAGGGATACCGGAACCAACCGCTGTGCCCTTTCTTTACTGGGATTGAGAATGATAAAACTCGCCTTTTCTTTTTGGCGATCCATTATGATCCCCTCCAACTTCCCTACTTTCAGCCCCTCACTATCGTGGATAACCAGTCCTTTCTCGACCTTCACCAGCTCGTCTGAGAATGGATGCTGTCTCACAGCGCTATAGCCTGAACTTGTCGCTGGATGCCACACCATATTAGGTTTTGGGGAACCCAATGGCATCGGCCGGTTAATGCTTCCTTGTTGGACTGTGACTTCAAAATCTGGGAAATTTTCCAATTCCTCAAGGGTGGTGTTTACCTTTACCTTTTCTTGGGCGATCTCTAAGATCAGGGATACCGGTACCACAATCTCCCGCTTTACCAGCCTCCCACGTTTTACCACCAGGTAAGATGGACGCTTTTTTTCTGGGTTGGTGATGAATCTACTCACCACTCCAGCTTCACCATCCAGACAATGGACTTTCATCCCCAGGTTTACTTCTTTCATTTGATCCTTCTGTTCCTTCATTTTATTACTCCTTTTCGGTAGCCCAGCGTAGTTTGTTATTACAAATTCACTTGCCTACCTTCTCTAATGTAATTATGCAACCCTGATCGTGTCAGGTTCACTTCCTTTATGATCCAGCCTTTCTGCCAGGACTGAAGCCACTTCATGTCCTTCTACAGTCTCGTGTTCGACTAACCTGGACGCCAGCTCATCAAGCACATCACGGTAATTTTCCAACAGCTGCCAGGCTTTGTTCACTGCCTCCTCGACGATACGCCGGGTCTCTGAATCTACCTGGGCGGCTGTTTGAGGGCTGACCCTGGCATCCAACCCGTGGGTTCCTCCCAGGTAAAAGGCTTGTGGATCAGAGGCCAGCCTCACCGGTCCTAAGTTAGGGCTCATGCCGTATTCGGTGACCATACGCCGAGCCAGGTCTGTTGCCCTTGCCAGGTCATCCACAGCTCCTGTAGATACCACACCAAAAACCAGTGCTTCAGCCACACGCCCACCCAGTAGCACCGCCAGACGACCATGCAGTTCTTCTTCGCTCATCAGGTAGCGGTCCTCTGTTGGCCGCTGCCAGGTGTATCCCAGCGCTCGCCCGCGGGGAACGATGGTCACTTTATGCACCGGATCGCTTCCCGGAAGCAAGCTGGCAACCAGGGCATGCCCGGCTTCGTGAAAAGCTACTGTGCGTTTCTCGCGCTCGTTCATCGCCATGGTGCGCCGTTCAGATCCAGCCACCACCCGTTCGATGGCTTCATTGAAATCCCGCATCTGTACTGTTGTTTTTCCATCGCGAGCAGCCAGCAAGGCAGCCTGATTTACCACGTTTTCCAGGTCTGCTCCAGAAAATCCAGGAGTAATCCGCGCAATAGCTTCAAGGTCAACATCACCATCCAATACCACCTGGGAGGCATGCACTTTCAATATTTGCTGTCGTCCAGTAAGATCAGGTAAATCAACCGCGATCTGGCGATCGAAACGTCCTGGCCTCAACAAAGCCGGGTCGAGCACTTCCGGACGATTAGTAGCAGCCAGCACGATCACCCCGCGCGTCGACTCAAACCCATCCATTTCTGCCAGTAATTGGTTGAGGGTCTGTTCCCGTTCTTCGTGGGTCTGCATTGCGCCCGCCCCAGCTCGCTTACCGCCGATGGCATCGATCTCATCGATGAAGATGATCCCAGGGGCTTTCTTCTTAGCCTGTTCGAACAGGTCTCTCACCCGTGAAGCGCCTACTCCCACAAACATCTCTATGAATTCCGCTCCGCTGATGGAATAGAAAGGCACTCCCGCTTCACCTGCCGTCGCCCTGGCAAGCAAGGTTTTACCTGTCCCGGGTGGTCCTACCAACAACACCCCCTTGGGCATCTTACCCCCCAAGCGTTGGAAGCGAGTGGGGTCTTTGAGAAACTCAGTGATCTCACGCAGCTCGCTGACCGCTTCATCGGCACCGCCCACATCTCTAAAAGTCACCCCGCTCGTCTCGCCCTGGATGACCCGCGCCTTACTCTTACCGAAGGAGAACATGCCTCCGCTTGCGCCACCTCTCATCCGTTTGAGCATCCAATACCAGAAGGCGATCATCAACACCAGGGGCAATATCCAACCCAACAGCGCTCCCACCCCACCATCGCTGGTGACTATCCCAGTGACGTCCACGTTGTAGGCTTCCAGTTCAGTGATCAGCGCAGGGTCTTCGACCCGCACGGTGGTGAAGGCTTGTTCATCCCTCATTACCCCGTTAATCTGATCTTGCGAAACAGTGACGTTTTCCACCTTACCAGCCCTCAACGCAGCTTTGAATTCGCTGTAAGAAATTTCCGAACTCTCTTCATAAAGACCACCGAAGAAAAGTGAGCGGATAAGTGACAAAACCAAGATCCCGATGATCAAATACCAAATCGAAAAATTGATCTTCCTTTCCGTGTTTTGACCGTTGTCCTTTGCATCCATTTCGTTATTTCCTTAATTTGTCAATCCATATACATCCATCGAGCAAATCATTATGATGTTGAAGCCTGTGGAGCCAGTTGGGGATGGACGGAGAGTAGCTGATAAGCCTGGTTGATGTCTGTAGTTGTAAGGAGACCAACCAGTCTGCCGTCCCGGTCAACAACGGGTGCAGCTTGTACTCTCTTGGATGCCATTCGTTGTTGAACCGTAAACAAGGGCTCGTCCACATCTGTAGTAAACACATCGGTTTGCATCATTTCACCGACCTGGAAATTTCCACCATGGGCCTGCAATCCTTTGACCAGATTGGCTTCGGTCAAGAACCCGACCAGTTCTCCCTTATCATCCTTGACGACCGGAAAATCAGCCTGAGCGTTGGATAGTGTGAGTTCAACCGCTCGGGCAAGGGTGTCATCCGTTTTCAAAGTAAGTGGTTGGCGAGTCATAGCCTGGTTTACTTTAAACTCCTGCAGCACACTTTTGGCTTCTACATGCCGGCCTTCGTGACTGGCACCCATCCAAACCAGGATGGCAATCAAAACCAGCGTCCAGGTACCGCTCATGAACCCCCACAAACCCAATAGCAAGGCCAGCCCTTGCCCAACGCTGACCGCGATGGAGGTCGCTTTACCGTAATCGATCTTCATAGCCAACAGCGCGCGTAGAATGCGACCTCCATCCATGGGATAGGCGGGGATCAAGTTGAACACTCCAATAACCAGGTTGGCCATGGTCAGGTAAGCCAGCATCCCATTCCAGGAGACCTGCCCGAGTGATGTGTAAAGCTCTTGCAATGAAATGACCGCCCTGGTCTGCAGTAATACGCCCAGTGCAAAAAGGACCGCCACAATGGCAAAATTCACCAAAGGTCCCGCAATGGCAATACGCAATTCTTGCTCGGGTTTGTCGGGCATCTCCTCCAGGCGAGCCAGACCCCCCATAGGCATCAGGGTGATGTCGCGCACCTTCACGCCGAATTTCAACGCCTGGAAACTATGCCCCAATTCATGCAGCGTGACCGCTACGAACAGCAGCAGTATAGCAACTACCCCAAACAGTGCCCCCTGAATCCCCTCTCCAGTAATGGCGCTCCAGCGATATGCTGCCCACACCAGGATTAGCACGAAGGTAAGGTGGACTTTGATGTCGATGCCACGAATTCTAAATAATTTGACTGACCAACTCATAGTTGTTTACTCCTCTTTTGCGTTATTTGCCTCCATCTTATCCGTATGCTGTACGCCTGTCTTCGACTTTTGTCGGTTTTTAGTTTTTAGATCCTTCTATTACACAGATTTCTTCGGTTCCGCAGCAGAAAATTAAATTGTCCCGGACGGATTCGGGAAAACCGATAAAAGTCATAAAAAAAATGCAACAAAAAGGCTATTCTAATTAATACCCGCTTGGAGCGTGGCCACCCGGCAGTGAGAGCCTGCCAGGTCGCCTTCGATGAGCGAGCTGACTTCATTGTGGTTGGGCGCCAGGGGGTCAACCGAGCCACCACCTTATATCTCGACGATCTCAACGAGGATATCAGCGAATGCGCTCATTGTCCGGTTGTGGTTGTCAATTAAGTGTAGATAAGTCAGATAAAAAATTTGATGAAAATAACAATTGGAAAGAAAGAAAGAGGTTCGGCTAAAAAACTGATGG
>JACUUU010000176.1 GCA_014859065.1 Anaerolineales bacterium | reverse complement strand
TTACTGGATAGATCCTTACTTGGGGTGGGAACTGCGTGCGGGTCAGCGGGTAGTTGTGAGCTGAAGAAGCTCTAGAACGAGGGTGGTTCATGAGCCAAGCCAGGTAATTTATTGTCCCGCACAGGTGACTTATTTATCACGGCTCCAGAGGCTCTGAACGCAGAGCGATATTATGGTAGAGACGGAGCACGCTATGCAAGCTATGCATGCTGCGGCTCTACATTCCACCATGGAACATAAAACTAGCCAATTTTGTCACTGGCTCAGCCATGTTGCCGAGTATGTTGACAGCTCGTCGGGTATTTCAATGCCAGGATCATCCTTTACCCATTCCCCCATTAAGCCAATCTCCCTGGCGGTCAACTCGAAGTGGCACATCGCGATGCCCATGTCTATGCGCTGCAGGTCTGATTTTGCGAAGAGACGATTTAAACTCGATTCCCGATATCCTGGTGTCCGTCTTAAGTAAAAATGATAGCGATCATTCATCCTGATAACCCGCCAGGGCTGCCTGTTTGAGGCGGAAGGTGCCAGCCGCACCATCTCCAGGGGGAGAGCATACTCAGCGGCTTCTGAAAGCGTTAGGGCTGCACCGAACCGTTCGATAAAGAACAACCGATCGTGGTTTAAACGGCGGTCAAAGTTCCCTCCCCGGCGAATTAGGCGGTCCACTTTTCGGGGCTTGGGGGCGATATACCCAACTGATAGGATCGCTGGTATAAACTCAGTGGACTGGGCAGAAACCTTTTGCATAAAACTTCTCTTGGTAAATGTACCGCCAAGCCAGCAGCTACCCAGACCAAGGTCGGTGACGTACAGCACCAGCCGCTCCATCAACCAACCAAAATCCTCCAAGTCCTCTTCCCCATTGGTCATCACCCCGACCAAAAACCCGGTCGCACCTTTGATAAAACCGTAGGTGCCAAGCTGGCGAAGCATTTTGAGGTCTTTATCCCTGGCAGCTATGAGTTCGAAACGCGCGCTTCCACCAAAGGGTCCTGCTCCTAATGTGGCAATATAGTCAGTTATCCTCCGCTGCAAGTCGGTGTGGATCGGCTGCTTCACATACGTGCGGCAGGAATACCGTTGACGGATTATCTCTTCAATCGGTTTTGAAAAAAGATGCATAGCACTGTGCGTTTATTTTCTTATATGGTTAGTTGATTGAACAACCTGAAATCAAAAATTCGAGTTGCTTCACCTGCCAATCACCCATTTGATGATCAATAGCTGCTCATTGCAACCGGTAAATACATCCGGTAAGCTGCTTCTTGATACACGTACACGCCTCCATTCCAGGTCCCGGCGAACAGGTTTGTCGGTGTTTGAGGTCTACTGCCAGGGCAGTGACCCAGCCGCTGGGCAGGTCACTGTTGACCTCGCTCCCGCTGTCGCCAGCGGATGTAAATGGCGACGATAACGGTGCTTACTGACACAAACAATGCCCCAAATGGCGGAGATAATATAATCCCAAGGTTGCCAAAACCTCGGCTATTAATGGCTAAGCAACCATATTATAGCAAATTCCCCTAACAAATTTCTTGACTATCTTGTAGAAAAGTGCCTGTACCTGGGTGATTCTCTTGACCTTGCCCGGCGTTATGGATCTATTCTTTCGATTTCTGTGATCAACCTTTAACTATTGTAATAGACCTGATCTGGAAGTAGTTCAGGCCAGATATGCAGTGACCATTATTCCAATTCGGCTCTTCACTGCGTTCAGAGCGACATGACGGGGTAGCTTAAGAAATCACAGCTTATATCAAGCATCATCACCTTTAGGATGTCGTTCTGAAGCGGATGCCGTCAGGTCTCGGGAATTAAAATTTACCTTTGCTGCATCCGCTGAAGAACCTCTAATGCGATGGTGTTTCGTGGGTCATAGAAGGTAATTTATTATCCCGCACATGTGAATGAATCATAGTAGCTCTAGAGGCTCTTCACTGCGTTCAGGGTGACATGACGGGGTAGCTGATAGGAATCACAGCTTATATCTAGCATCATCACCTTTAGGATGTCGTTCTGAAGCGGATGCCGTCAGGTCTCGGAAATTAAAATTTACCTTTGCTGCATCCGCTGAAGAACCTCTAATGCGATGGTGTTTCGTGGGTCATAGAAGGTAATTTATTATCCCGCACATGTGAATGAATCATAGTAGCTCTAGAGGCTCTTCACTGCGTTCAGAGCGATATGAGTAAGGAAAAGTGAAGGACGAAGGGATACAAATCTCTTTGTGGATATTATGCAATAACTAATATTTTCAATGCGGAAAATATCTTAACCAACAGTTAAACAATCAACGCCGAATTGATGCGCTGGCTGAGGCTGACCAACTGCTGCATGCGCTCGGTTTCGGCTTTCAAGATCGACCTGCCAATATCAGTCAGCTGGTAAAGGCGGCGTTCTCGGGGAGGCGCCCCTTCTTCAGGATGCTCCACCTTCTCGATCCAGCCGAATTCCAACAAGCGCTTGATCCCCCCGTATAAGGTGCCGGTGCTCAATTTCAGGCGACCATCGCTGAGCAGTTCGACCTCCTGCATAATGCCGTAGCCGTGTTTAGGACCTGGCGCCAGGCTGAGCAGGATGAAAAAGGTCGCTTCGGTCAGGGGTATCTCTTTTGTTAAGTCAGGTTTATTATCCATTAGCTTGTTCTTGAATGATTAGAATATCTAGATTTTACACATGCGATAAACATCGTTGTATTTTACCTGTAGAAGTTTGGCTTGGAGCGTTTTAAATCAGCAATTTGTTCTTCACACAAAGAAAACTCACCGACAGGGTTTCCCTGGGATGTATAGACCACGCCTTCCAGGATGGGGCTGCTCCAATGCTCTTTGCTGACATACCCTAACTGGTAAAAATTATCTCCGGAATGGTAACACCAATCCTGGCCGTAGATGATCATCGGCTCTCCTAAAGACAAGACATATTGGGGAGTCAGGTCTTGCAGCTGCTCAGGATAACGTTGATTGCGTTGGTAATAAGAGTCTATAGCCAGCACGAGCCGTTCAGCACGTTGTTCGGTCAACTGCCTGAAATCAACCTGCTGGGCGAGAGTGGAAACCAGGAAGAGCGCGCCTGGGACGATCAGGGCATAAGCTAGCGAGATGAATTTTGTTTTCCCGGGCAGACCAACGGACAGCATCAGGCCGGAAACGAAACTGCCCGCTACCGGAAATACGATCCATAAGTGCCCCAATGGGTCGTAGGTATTGTCCCAAAGAGTGAGCTGATATACGTTGTAGAGCATCTTGCCCAGTATCATGGCTGCCAGGATCAGGCAGAGGCTACGTAAGCGGTTGGGAGAATTGATAATAGATGGATATTTGAGCTTATGCTGACTTCTTCCGCCATATCTACCTGGGATTTGCCCCAGGGCGGCATACAGCAGGACAGTTGCCACGATCACTGAAACAGGCAGCATCGCATATAACCCCCACCAAAGAAAGTTGAGCGGGAAATCCACATAACCAATGTCGATGCCCATTAATGCATGCGTGGGATAAAGGGATCCCGCCAGGATGATAACCCCAGCCATTAATTTCAATTCAGGGTTGGTCTTCCAGGCAAGCAATACCAAACCATAAACAAGGGGTATACATAAAGTGAAGAATTTACCAAAGGTGAAAAACCAATAAAATCCAATGCCAAGAGCGAACATCATAAAGAAGCTGAAAATCGCAGCCTGGATCAAGCCCAATACGAGCAGAAACAGCACCATCAGGGGACGGGCATCCTGATAGCTGGCAAGAAGGCCGCTGGGAAAAGTGTAGGTCTCAAGCCATAATCGTCCCAAAAGTGGGTAAAAGCCCTCTCGGGCAGCCTGCTGCAACCGCTGTGAAAAGACCGCCTGCATCTCCTCGCCGAACTCAACACGGTACTGGCGGGGATAAAGGAATAAGGTGAGAGCGTACAAATGGTTGATGAGCGACAAGAAGAGCTTCATTGCATGAGAGCCTTAACCTGGTTGCCTGGTCACTGATCAGTGACCAGGATCACACTTATATCGTTTAACGATATATCGTTATACGGAATAATAACCTGTTTTCCGATAACTGTCAAGCGCTTGGGATGATCATTTACCCTAAAAATGCAGCTTTTCGTCAGGTTCAGGGGTAAAAGCCGAGCATAGTTTCCACAGATTAGAAACCTGGACAACAGGCCCTTCAGCATCATTCTGGGAAGAATATCAAGTAAGGTAAAATTTTCGGTTACAATATATGATAGTGTTCAGGTTGAGGCTGCACAATTCCCAATATACAATGATCTTCACCTATCACTTTGAGAGCCAGAGTGGCTCACCCGGTCCCAATCTCAACTCCGCCCACAGCCGGATAATGCCCCTGTTCTTCCCGTAATCCATTCAATGAGGTAATTAATGACTGTCTTAAGGCCCCCTTCCTCGGCGCCGCGCTGGCAGCGCGTTACATATGAAGTGATCTTCGAGTCAGATACTTTTGCAGGAAAAGCTTTTGATGTCGCCCTGCTGATCAACATATCGATCAGTGTTTTCATCGTCATCTTGGAAAGTATCCCAAACATGCAAGAGAGATACGGTCTCTGGTTGACCGGAATTGAATGGTATTTCACCATCCTGTTCACCGTGGAATACATCCTGCGCCTGTATAGCGTGCGCAAAGCTCTGCGCTACGCAGCCAGTTTCGATGGGGTGGTGGACCTGTTGGCGATCTTGCCCACCTATCTGAGTTTGATATTCCCCGGGGCGCAGTACTTCATGGTGATCCGCATCCTGCGCTTGCTGCGCATCTTCCGCATTTTGAAGATGGCCGCTTATACCGACGAGGCGGAGCTGTTGGGGCGCGCGCTGTGGGCAAGCCGGCGTAAGATAGGAATTTTCTTGTTCTCTGTATTATCACTGACATTGATTTTAGGCGCGGCGATCTATGTGGTGGAAGGAGAAGCTGCTGGTTTCACCGATATCCCCACCGGAATTTACTGGACCATAGTTACCTTGACGACGGTCGGTTATGGCGACTTCGTCCCCACCACCATGACCGGCAAATTCCTGGCAAGCCTGGTTATGCTGCTGGGTTACAGCATCATCGCTGTCCCAACTGGTATCGTTTCGGTGGAGATGGCGCACACGACCAGGTTAAGCCAGGACAAACGCGGCTGCCCGGGCTGCGGCTACCACGGCCATGAGGAAGACGCCTCCTACTGCAAGTTCTGCGGCGAGATGTTGGAGTGGGATAAGTGAACGGCAACGCTGCGGAAGCAGCTCAATAGTTTCTCCGGGTTGAGTAAGTTATAAAACGTGTTGTATTCTCTTTCATCCATTTGATCCATAGACCCACACAACCTCTCTTTTGATGATCTTATAAAACTGGGGAGAACGTTGAGCCAGGTTGTGCCATTCATCCACGGTATAAACCAATTTATCAAGCGGGACAGGGAATTGGCTTATGTCAAAGTCCAGGCATTGTTCGATGCTATATCATGGGGATACTTCTCGATTTTGTTCGATGGATGGCAGGATGATTCTAACATGAACAAACTCACTTAATCACTCGCCTGATGATCAGCAACATCTAAACAAAGTGTGGGTACTACCCTTTATCTGAGTTTTCCCCAGTAAAGGTATAATCCCCCTGTAACAGGAGGTATAGCGATGGATTATGCATACATGCTTCTACAATTGTCACAGAATTCGAGGCGCATTGAAGCCCTGGTCAGGGATATCCCCTTGGAGCAGGCACGCTGGAAACCAGCACCCGAATCGTGGTCGATCCTGGAAGTGGTCAACCACCTGCTGGATGAAGAGCGGGAGGATTTTCGCGTCAGGCTGGACATCATCCTGCACCATCCTGACCAGCAACCAGCGCCCATTGACCCACAGGGATGGGTGACTGCCAGGGCATACAACCAGCGCGAACTGGAGACCTCCCTGCAGGGATATCTGGACGAACGGCAGAAATCACTGGAATGGCTAAGATCCCTGGACGATCCCGACTGGAAAAAGGAGTATGCCGCGCCATTCGGCAGCATCAAGGCCGGTGACATGTTCGCCGCCTGGGTGACCCAAGACCAGCTGCACATGCGCCAGCTGGTCGAGATCCAGCGCGCCAATCTGGAGCTGCAGGCAAAGCCCTACCGACTGGATTATGCCGGGGAGTGGTGATGAAATTTCACGGAGATATATTAAACATATAGGATAAATCAAATATTGCAAGGAATTTTGGTCTATTAGAGAAATTCCTTTTGTGAGATAATTTGCTTTAGAATGAACGAGAATGCACTCCAAGAAATTGTCAGGCGCGTGGTTGAAGTAGCTCAACCAGAGAGGATAATCCTTTTCGGGTCTACTGCTCGCCACACTACAGGCACTCACAGCGATTTGGATTTGCTTGTAATAACCACGGGACCTGTTCACAGAGGTCGTTTGACCCAAGAAATATACATGAAATTAATAGGAGTCGGGCAAGCAGTTGATGTTGTGGTTGTAACCCCGGAGGATGTGAGTCGATATCGTGATAACCCTTACCTGGTTATCGAACCAGCCATTCGAGAAGGGACAATTATTTATGATCGCGAAGCGCCTCCAACCAGATAACCCGCGGGAATGGCTCAATCGAGCTAAAAGCAGTTTTGTCAAAGCACAATATCCTGCTGAGGGAGTGTATCTGGAAGATCTTTGCTTCGACGCACAACAAGCAGCAGAGAAAGCAATCAAATCTATCTTAATATTTCACCAAATCAGATTCCCGTATATACACGATCTTGCTGAATTAATAAGATTGGTTGTTGAAACCGGTGAACTAGTGCCCGAGAATATTTATAGAGCAGCAAGTTTGACAAGGTTTGCTGTATCTATGCGTTATCCAGGGGTTATTGAGCCAGTAACAATGGATGAATATCAAGAAGCTCTTAAGATTGCTAAAGATGTAATCGTGTGGGCCGAGGAGATTATTGAACACGGATCAAGAAAGTCTATCGTATAACCTCTTGCTCCATCCAGGCTAGTTTCAGGTCGTAATACAGGACATCTGGATCAATATCAACACCATTTTCCCAAGAGATTGTTCCTTCTACCACTTGCACGCGCCTAAACATTTCTTTGTCGTCTAAAATCGATTCAAATTCTCCATACTCGGCATGAAATTGTTCCAGCGAATGATCGTTGTAATAAATCCTTATATCAATACCATAATTTACTTAGATTGTGTTTCTACTCCTCAAATTTCCCCAACCCCTGACCTGCCCCCTGCTCACCTAACCCACCCCCAGCCCCTCCTACCTACCCCTACCCTTCCCTAAAGGGAGGGGAGATTTGGGTCCCTTCCCTTTAG
>JACUUU010000175.1 GCA_014859065.1 Anaerolineales bacterium | reverse complement strand
TGGTGATATGTTTTAAATTTGATGAATGAATATCTACAGGATTTGATACTATCAGCGATAGAAGAACCGTAAGTTATGATCCCAGCAAATTAATAGCACCTAGATGGAACACATTGAGCATTTTCGAGACGTAATTTGAGCCTGTGGTATACCTGGACAAGTGACTTGTATAAGATTGGTTCCTTCCAAGTATTTATTGGCAGCGGCTTAATTTTATTTGAGTGAGCATGTCCTATGAATGGAATTTAATTGGTCTATATGGGTGTTTTGTATTAAAGGTATTCGGCTGGTGTTCCTCTCGAGCACATTATTATCTGTTATTTATTTTTTGAATTACAGCAATTGATCACCTGAATAGCATTATTAATCTCCTTATTTACTCTAGCATGGCCATGAAGGGAAGCGAAGTTCTTCAACGATTGGTAGAATAAGTAAGTTTAGGGAAAATTTCCTCTAAGAATGTGAAGGTATATAGAAAGGTGAATGAAATTGAAACAATATAAGTTCCTGATAGTGGCGTTCTTTTTCACTGTGCTGTTTGCTTCTAGTTGCCAGGCAGTGGAGCGCTGGCGTATGAGGCAAGACTTGATCGAGGTAATCGACCGGGATCAAATCATATTTGAAGATGATGGAATTCCTGAAACATTCAGTGAGCGATTATCTGGATACAGCGTGGTTGTTTTAGGAGAGGGAAGCCACTACACCTATGAATTTCCACAGTTAGGTTTGGATATTGCTTTGGCTTTACACGATTCAGGGTACAGGCTTATTCTGATTGAGTTTTATCATGCCTTCAACGCTGAAATTGAGGATTACGTGTTGAACAGAATGGAACAATTGGATCCATTCCTAGAGCAAGCTTATGGGCCTTTTTTAACACAAGTTCAAGAGTTTAATATCGGATTACCCGAGGAGTTAAAGGTACACGTCCAAGCAGTTGACATCAACCATCGACCAGAACAGTATGCGACGTCCCTGCAGGGACTTGCTAATAGAATCCCCGAGGCTGACATCGTTCGAGAATTTATCAGCAATACAGCAAATGGTTTAAATATCGAGGAATTAGAGAACTTCTACCAGCTGCTGTTAGTTGGAGAGGATACCTTCAAGCGATCGTGGGGAGGAGCAATTTATGAATGGATTTTAGAGATGACCTGGGTACAGTTAGCGACGCTCCCTATCAGGGAAAATTGGGAAGTCGATCATGTTGAAGCACATAAGATGCGCGAAGAAGTGATCAAAGAATTGGTTGAGCGAAGATTGGGTCAAGACAATAATAGAGTTGTCATATACTTTGGAGGCAATCACATCCAACGAGAGCACCTTATGGGCACTGAGAAGGAGTGGTTAGGGGGATATTTGGCTAACCGGAGCCCGCATGCGGCTGGAGACACCTTTTTGCTTTATTTGACCGCTGCTAAAAGTGATTATCTGCGTGAAAGGGAGATACCTCGTTTCGATATCCGTGAGAACCATAATTGGAGTGAACTTTTTCGGGTATTGACCGACAGGGCGAAAGGAAAGCCAGTATTCCTTCCATTAGACGATGAGATCTTCGCCACGGAAACGATCACAGTGAATTATCAAGGTAGCGTGCTGCGGCATAAGCCAAAGGAACAATTCGATGGTTTCATCTTATTACCTGAAATACACTCGGTGTCTTCGACAGAATAGTTACTTCAAAATCCTAGAGTAATGAATAATACGGATCGAACAAAAAGTTCAATCTCAGCGACAGGTCTACGAGTTATTTGGGTGCTGATTAACTTTATCCTGGGTGCGGTTGGGGGTGGCATGCTTGCCTGGGGGCCATTGAACGGTGATCTGGCGTTGATCTTGCTGTTAGGTGGATTGGGGGGTGTGCTTGGTGGTGGCTTATGGGCCTGGCAGCAAATCCTGGGGAAGTGGGGAAACCTATCTGCAGCGCGGCATTGGTCGCTTAGTTTAATCCTGATTCAATCTGGGCTAGTCCTGGTTGTTGCCACCACAGCTGCCTGGCAACTAAATCGGGTTGGCTTCTTTCCTCCGATTGGGCAGGACCGCAGGACAAATTTCGAGCGGCTGTGGTATGCAATGAACGACAACTACCCTTATTTTGAATTGAAGGGAGTGGACTGGGAAGATGCTTATAGCCGATACCTGCCTCAAGTTGAAGCTGCTCGCGATGATGGTGAATATCATAGAGTCGTCGAGCACATGTTAGCAGAGCTAAACGACGCCCACACCAGGTTGGTGAGTTCACTGGAGCTTGAACCGAGTTGTGGCTTTGCCTTCACTCGGGAATTTGAGGGTCAGGCGGTGGTTACCGTTGCCGGGCAAACAGCCCAGGCTGCTGGCCTTGGAGTGGGAGCGATTGTTACTCAAGTTGACGGGATGACGTTACGGTGAGCACTTGGCCAGATCGACCCGCGGCTGAGCGCTGGATCAACACCCTGGCAGCAGCGCGCTAGGGCATTTGAAAATCTGTTGAATACACCTGCAGGTGAATCGCGAACAATCACTTTTACCGCAGCCAATGGAAAGCAGCACACAGCTACGCTGAATTGTCCTCAAGATCTCAGCCAGCTGCCATCCGGAGAGCTGCAAATCTGGGAGCTGGAGCAACCCCGCTTTACTGTTGAGATTCAGAGCCGGAAGCTTGCTTCTGGGCTAGGATATATTCGCATCCCTACCTTTGGAGAAAACCTGGTGGAGGAGTTTGACCTGGCGTTGGATGGTTTGCTGGACACGCCTGGTCTGGTGTTGGACCTGCGCGGGAATGGCGGCGGAAACACGCGCTATGCATTTGCTGTGGCTGGGCGATTCCTGGATGAATCTTTCAGCATTGGTCAAGATCACTTTCGCCAAAGGCTTCCTCAACGGGGTTGGCGCTTGTGGTTAGACATGCGCGTGAAACCAAGGAAGCCAGTTTATTCTGGTGATGTTGTCCTTCTAACAGACTCAGGATGTATGAGCACAACCGAACAGTTCATCCTGGCACTGGTTGACAGTGGTAGGGCACAGGTAGTGGGTCGCAGAACTGCTGGCGCGACCGGTAATCCAGTCCAGTTCCAATTGGTTGGAGACGGGCGGGCACGCTTTTCAACAGGAGACTTTTACCGCATAGATGGAACCAGATTAGAAGGAGTAGGAATTATCCCCGATATAGAGGTCGAGTGGACTCTGGACGATTTTTATCAGGACCGAGACCCTGATCTTGAGGCAGCAGAAGAGCTGCTAAATTGGTAAAGGATACAGCAAAATGAATGAAGCCACTGAAATTCTTATCATCCTGGCATTGATCTTGTTTAATGGAGTGCTGGCGATGTCAGAAATTGCTGTCGTCACCGCTCGAAAAGTGCGACTGCAGCAGCTGGTCGAAAAGGGGAATACCAGGGCAGCAGTAGCCATCGAATTAGCCGACACACCAGGTCGTTTCCTGTCAACCGTACAAATAGGGATCACGACGATCGGAATTCTGGCAGGGGTGTTCGGAGGAGTGACGATTGCAGCCAGCTTGGAGTCAAGATTTGGGGAGCTCACTATCGTGGCAGCTTATGCCAAACCGATCAGCATGGGGATCGTTGTTGTGACGGTAACCTATCTGACTGTGATTCTCGGTGAACTGGTGCCTAAGAAGATTGCGTTGAGCAATCCAGAAAGAATTGCAGCGTTGGTGGCGCCTACCATGCGCCTGTTCTCGCGCTTAGGGTCACCGCTGGTGAGCCTAATGGATGCTTCAGCGCGGCTGGTATTACGGATCTTGGGAGTGAGTGTAAGGCAGGAGCCCGGTGTCACTGAGGAAGAGATTCGCATGCTGATCGACCTGGGCACTGAAACCGGTGAGATTCAAAAAATCGAGGATGAGATCGTCGATCAGGTCTTCGAATTGGGAGACATGCGAGCAGTCTCCTTGGCAACTCCTCGGCCTGACATCATTTGGCTGGATCAGCAGGACTCGACCGAGGCAATCCGCGACAAGGTGACTAGCTCTCAATTCTCAAAATTTCCGGTTTGTAATGGCAGCCTGGATGAGGTGAAAGGCTCAGTCCGCGCCAAAGATTTACTCAACAACTGCCTTCATGGAGTGCCGGTTGATCTGGCAGCGATCATGCATACGCCTTTGTTCGTCCCGGAGACCACGCCGGTGTTTAGGGTGCTAGAAAGATTCAAAGAGCACCACTCTCACATCGCCTTGGTCTTGGATGAATATGGGGGTGTGGAGGGATTGATCACGATGGGAGATATCATGGAAGCCATCATTGGTGATGTTCCTGAAGTCAAGCAAAGCGAAAGTTTAGAGATTATCGAGAGGCAGGATGGATCTCACCTTGTTGACGGGATGTTAAATATCGAACGCTTTAGAGAATTCTTCAAATTTAATGCACTGCCTGACGATGAACGCAACTATTACCAGACCGTAGGTGGGTTCGTGGTGACTCGTTTGGGACATATACCCATTGCCGGCGAATCATTTGAGTGGGAGGGTAAACATATTGAAGTAGTTGACATGGATGGCAACCGGGTAGATAAAGTGTTGGTCATGCAAGGGAAATAAAAAGGGACGTCTTTGATACTATTCCAAAGCGTATACCTGCACATCAACGCCACTAGAATATAACATGTGGTCCGGCGGTCGTCCGGGGATCTTGAATCCATTAAGATGGAAGAGATGCTCATCCCATTGGCGCACTTCTGCTCCAATTAGTGGGTAGGGAGGGTGGTGGATCCTACCCCTATATAATTTGGTTCCCCTTTTTGAGAATAACAAGTAGCGTTCAACCAGGAAAAATTCCAGGGAATCAGGTTCTGCCTCATTAATTTCACCGCCACCGCGATACGAGAAGGTGGAACGGTATTCAGAACCAACGCCTCGACGCAGAGAGGAAAACCGAATAAAACCAGATTTGTCATTAAGCTTTGCTTTCATCCTCGCGTGAAAGTAGGGAAGTCCGTAAAACCGCCTGGCAATTTTCACCGCCAATTTCTGGTTGGCATCCAGTGAATAAAACCAGACACCTGGATTCGCCTGGTCATCGTACACATATGTACGCAGGTTTAGTTCGAGGAAATCGGAGATTAATGGCAGGGATGGGAAAAAGCGTGGTCGTACAGCTTGCATACGAAATGGGACGACACCTAGATAAGCTCGTCCATCATAGATGTCAACTCTCAGACCTTTTGGAAGTGTAGATTGGATTATGTCAGGATCGAACTGCCAATGCAAAAAGAGCAAATTCCTCCATTTGTGGTACATGATTGGGGTTTTCTGATGAGGCTTTGTGCGCAGAACTAATCTTTGTCTTGTAGTTGGTTGATTTCCAGTCATCCCGTGCTTTTCCTGCCAGTTGTTAGGCATTTACTGAGTCTTGATCAGAGCTTACCCTATTTTCTACTCTTGTGAGGGAACCATCAGGATGTTGATATTGTATCTTTGCGGGGATGGGTTCTCTGAATTTTTAAATTACTCTCTTGTTATAATTTGAAAATCTATTTTTCAACATCTAGTGCATTTTTTGGGATGAATATTAATTTTCGTAATCGACTCAAGTATTCCTGAACAATGCTTAAAGTGTTCTGTCTGAAACTCTCCCATCATTAAGAATCGCATTGGACAGAACACTAGGTAGTGGAGCGTATGGAATTATTCAAGTATATCAAAGCACGTAATTGGACGACGCTTTTGGGTTACGCCTTATTTATTGGGATGCTGTCGATCGGTTATTACTACAACGTTACCTTTGTCCAATTGGGATTGGTTGATCTTGGAGAACGCCTGATTGGGTTGAGTGGACACCAGGTGGCTAATAATATGGCTTACCTGGCATTGATCACCAGCATTACTGCGCTGCTAGTCGGTTTATGGATGATGCGGATTGGTTGGAGTCGGAAGTTTATTATTAAATTACGCCTTGCTTTTATTGTCATTTTATTACAAACCATACTAACCGTAATTGCGCCCAATATCCGCAGCGAGGCAGGTTTTCTTGTCTGGATAATCTTTGCTTCTTTTTCGTTGGGGATTGGGGTGCCGGTCACGTTTGGGATGACGGTAGATCTGATCCCCAGACGGGATCGCGGTTATGTGGCTGCCATCATCACAGCAGTGGCATATTTTGCTGCGCCGGTGCTCTCTGCACCCTGGGAGATCGAACATTTCAGCCGCCAGATGCTGCTTGTCATGCTGCCTGGGCTACCGGTTATCGGGATTCTGGCTTTTAAAAAATTTGCCTTTATCCAGCAGTTAGCACAGCAACACACCCAGCCGGAATTCTGGTTTGGAAGGTACGTTCGGCGGGATGAGGCTGGCTCTGACCGGGTGAACTGGAAGCTCTTCGGGTTGATTATACTGATGTTCGGGGTTTTCTTTGTAGATAGTCTCGGCTTCCTGCGCATGACCGATACTCCCTTACTGATGGAATCAGCCTGGACTTCTCCCGAGATACAGCCACGCTTATTAATTGGTTGGGTGCATGTAGTGGCAGCTCTTGTTGGAGGGGTATTGTATTCAACCCTGCCTGGACGTAATCTGTTCTATTGGATTTTCGGCTTGTTTGGACTGGTGCACCTGATGTATACTTTCCCTATCCGGTTGGGAGAACCAACCGCTCCACCGCTGATGATGCCATTCTTGTATTCAACCGCGGTCAGCCTGTATACAGTGGTCAACTTTGCCATCTGGGCAGATGTCTCAACCCCCAGGACCATCACCCGCAATGCTGCCCTGGGAGTTGCCCTGTCTGGTTGGTCGGCGACATTTATAAGCACAGCCCTGGCGATCCAATGGGCAGCCATCGGCATGCCCTTAGACCAGCACTTACGCATCGTCGATTCACTGGCGATCCTCTTCTTTTTGGGATTGTTATTAATCGCCTGGTTGCCGGGAGGTCGTAATCGAAGTGCACGGATGCCAGAACGTGAAGAGGTGAGATGAGAAAGCGGATTAATTTATGGCTGTTTTTTGTGACCCTGTCCATATTGATGGCTGGCTGCCAGCAGGAGGGTCTTTTCTCTGGCAGCGTGGTCTTGGAAGGAGACCACTACTTCCCCGGTGGAGAAGGGTTGCCGGGAGTGGTGTTGATGTTGGGAGGCGATCTTACCCTTGAGGAAGGGGCGTGGATGACTGGCCCGGTGTATATGATGGGTGGGCGAATTGTCACCAATGGGGAGATCCATGAGGATCTGTCCTTGCTCAATGGGGAATTAACCCTGGGTCCACAAGCAAAGATAGGAGGTGATCTGAACCTGGGTGGCGGGAGAGTTGAGATATCACCTCAAGCAACAATCAGCGGGCAGGTGAACACTGGAGTGGGGTTGCAAGTGCCCGACAGCCCCGCCCTGTTTCATGAAACTCTGCG
>JACUUU010000174.1 GCA_014859065.1 Anaerolineales bacterium | reverse complement strand
ATGAGAAGAAAGGGTATTGCTAAGCTGTTGTTGGAGCGTGTCTGTCAAGATGCGGTTCAAGACGGTTTTGATTTTGTGGAGGCATATCCGAATAAAGCGTTTACTAATGAAGCGGAGGATTACATGGGGCCTGCCGAAATGTATAAGAAAAGTGGTTTTACCGTGCATTATGAAACAGCTCAGCAGTTTGTGATGAGGAAGCATCTGAAGTCATCCCCTACAATTTCGTGATTTGTAATTACAACATCGTGTTTGGTTCCAGATTTATCTTGCGGTTTTAATCTTCAGTTTCCAGTTTGGAGTTGCTCATTTGGGTCACGTCCCATTAATTGGTGTACTAAGGCTTAGCGCACGTCTTGGTTCAGCGACGGTGGCATTGTGCGCTTGCATAGAGTTGAAAAGGTTTCTTGATGAATATTGCTAATGATGATTTGTCGTCGAAATATCCAACCTTTTCGGCTGAATTAATTGAGAAGTGTACTCAAAGCCGTGATTTCCGTCCTATTTTATTTGAATGGTATAAGTTTGTTGGGTTACTCTGTAATAAAGTTTCCTGTATTTCACTAGATTCACCAGCAATTCGAAAAATCTCACCTGTTCATTATGCGGTATTGATTGGTTTGCTTAATCGTTGCTCGAGACTGATGTTGTCTACTATTCGCCTATCATCTACTAGAAAATATGGCGAAACCACACAACTTTTAAGCCGAAGTATCGCGGAAACCGCCGTGAAAACTCAATGGCTTTGTCGCAAGCATAATCATGATAGTATTGCTCGCTACTTAGCCGATGGCTTAAAGAAAGATTTGATATTAAAAAAGCAAGTTGAGAAAAATATCGAAAACCGTGATGGAAGCGTTCTTGTTATCGAACAACGAATGCTTGATTCTATTCAAAATTGCATAAGCTTAAGCGGTCTATCCGAACACGATATTGATAATGCAAAAAGGTTTCCTGATTTTGCTCAGATATGTAAAGACCTCGAATATAACGATACTTTTTACACGGCTATTCAAAGAATGGGTTCACATGCAGTACACGGAACATGGAGCGATTTAGTTTTCAACTACTTAATAAATGATGATGGTCAAAGGTTCTATCCACGAGACCACGAAATTGAGACTCGAGACGCACAATATATCGTGTCTATTCATCTCGTGCTTGCAGCAATGGAGCAATTTTTAAGATATGTTGTTTCTGATGTTTCAGAAATAAATGAAATTATCTCAAAAATTAATGAGATTGATGAAAAGATTACAGAGATTCAACATTTGGCTTGGGACGCAGATTTTAGTAATTATAGTTAGAAAATATTACACGGCAACTCTAAAACGCACTCAACACCGCGTGCAATTGACGTGTGGGAATACGCGACATTTTCAACCATTTTTTCCCTCGGGTTTTCCTGCTCCCTTGTCGAGTCCATACCCACCCATACGTAATTAACCCAAACCGTTGGGCGGGCTGGATCGTGAATTTCAAAGGTCGAAAATCATGAAAGCAATATGGACAGTTGATGGAGATGAAACCAGTTGGTCTTCATGGGCGGATAATATTGCTCTTGCACCAGCTTCTTCTTTTATGTTGGGGTTGATTGAAAACAATAAGGCTATCCATCCAGGATGGGCACTCGATATTGGTTGCGGAACTGGCCGTGCTTTCCTCCCGTTGGTAGAGGCGGGGTACCAAGTAATAGGTTTAGATCCGATTATGAATAGCCTTCGATACAGCCAGCAACGAATGGGAGAGACAAAAAATGGAGCTTATCCGATACAGGCTTCTGCGGTTCATATTCCCATTCCTGACAAAGCCATTAGCTTTATCTTGGCAATCAGCAGTCTATTCCATCTAGGCTTTGTAGAATTGAAAGATGCCTTACGAGAAATCCATCGGGTTCTTCATCCAGACGGAAAAGCAATTCTGCATTTTCTCGACCTTGAAGATTGGCGAAGAACATTGGCAAAGGAAATATCTCCCGAACGAGCGCCTATTCCAAGTTACCGGTCTGTAGTAACTTGTTTTTGTACCCAGGAGAAAATTCAGGAGTGGATCAATCAAGCAGGCTTACAGATTATCACAATGGAGCTGAAAACAAACCAAAGTGATTCTGGACAACAACGGAATTGGTTGGCTTATTGCGGAAAGTAAAAGGATTAACATCAAAGTCCTCCCAACACAGCGTGTACCTGACAAGTGGTATTGCCCTAAGGGCGTGCGGTAATCTCAAGCAGTTTCCTAAGCCTTAGCATTTTTCCAGTTGGGCGGCTTCGCCGTCCTCGCCCCAGCGCAGGTAACGCAAGCCGTTAGACCGCATGCTTTTGTCAGTACTGGAGTAGATCAGATCATGGATGAGTCTAAGACTGAGAAAACAAAGGAGTTAGTAACATTTGGCGCGGAAATTGCTGGTGCTGCTACTGGCGGTACTTTAGGATTTCTCATTGCCGGACCAATCGGTGCTGTTGGTGGTGCAGTCGTAGGGCAAGTTTTCACCAAGGGCTTGGAAATTGCAGCCGACTTCGCTCTTCGGGACCTCTCCCGCCGAGAGAAAATCAAAGCAGGTGCAGGTCTTATCTTCGCCTATTATAAAATCAATAAATACTTGGAGGAAGGGCGTACACCTCGAGGAGACGATTTTTTTGAGCGCGATGTGACCGGCAGATCAGCGAGTGACGAAATACTTGAGGGTACTCTTCTTAGATGTAAGAATGAGCATGAGGAAAAGAAACTCAAACTGATTGGTAATATCTTTGCCAATGTGGCATTTATGCCAGAAGTGAAGGTCGCCGGTGCAAATTGGCTCTTACAGAAATGTCAGGAACTTACCTACAGGCAGTTATGCGTCATTGCTCTTATAGAACAAGCGAAGTACAAAGGTGCGTCTTGGGGGCCTAAAGATGGGGATCCGGCTTTTGAGATGGAGTACAAACAGATAGACCACATGCTTGCACGCGATCACAGTCCTGATTCTACAAAGAGCTACAATGAGACTGGTGAGGGGTTGTGGGTGGTTGGCTTATCCAGAGTCGGCAAGTTCTGTCATGAAGTTATGGGCCTCAAGGAAATACCTAGAGAGGACTTGCTAAAGCTCAGGCTACACTTTCCTAGGGCATTTGAATAGCTCCGGTATGCAATCTTACGGCCTAATCTTGTGTGGTGACTATGTCAGTCGAGGACGGTCAAAGCACGGCCAAAGTGTGGTAGTTGTATCGGTTAGGCATGGTATGGGTTATGTCCGAGCGCCGACTCGCCCACTAATACATCCTCCCGACCGAACCTCTGCGAGATTTTGAATGGTGAAGGTACTAGTTTTGCGGTTAGACAGGTGATGCTCACGTTGGGCAGCTCCTCTTATAAAAAGGCATAAACCATGTATCCCAAGCATAAGCGAAGTCATAATTGGAAAGTTCTCTTGATAGGCGGTAGTTCAGGCGTTGGGAAAACGCTAGTTGCCCGTGAACTTGCGAATTATTTATCCTTGTCCTTGTTACTGCTCGATGATGTTAGACTCGCTTTACAACAAGCCACAAGCAAGGAGACACATCCGGAATTACATGTTTTTCTGAATTACGAAACTGAGCAATGGAGAAACTCGGAATCAATTTATGTTGATTGGATGACAGTTGGTCAAGCAATGGTCAACCCGCTTATTGCAATTATTCGTCATCATATTAGCGTTCCGGATGCTGGTGCAATCATTATCGAAGGTGATGGTATTCTTCCAATCGTAAGCAATCAATTTTCAGAATCAAAAGACATATGCACCGTTTTTATTGTTGAGCCAAACGAAAAGCAATTACTACATAATTTACAGTTTCGCGGGCGTGGTTTTAATGACGGGGATAAAATGGCGCAAGAAGGCTTTGCTCATGCAAGCTGGTTGTATGGTCAATGGCTTGCCCAAGAAGCGGATAAATTAGAGTTACCTGTAATTAATGCTCAACCTCAGCAAACCATACTGGAACGTTTACTTTCAATTGTTTGCAAGCAATAGGTCAAAAACTGTCCAAAAAAGCAGGCACCTGAGGTGAAGGATTTTGTGTGGTTTTTTGGTTTCTTAAGGTTCGGAATGATGTTGTTCTCGAACCTCGTCTGGTTCCTGACCGCGTGCGGTTATTGCAAACAGTTGACGAAATTATGCTGCTATTGAGGGTTAACCAGAAAGCCGCCCTGCGTAGCGTCCTGTATGGACGGCTGGCGAGCGGCTTTCGCTATTGGGCTGTAGCACCCTTATCGAAAACTATCGAGGAGGGGTGCTACAGCCGTTGTTAAGTTACTACTGTCTATCATAGTACACCACCTCCTCACTTCGTGGGATTGCATCCGTGCTGGAAGCGTGGGGCTTTTCTGTTCTGATCTTAGTATTACACAATCCTGAAGGTTTGTCAACGATGGTGCACAACGTGCAGAGTCTGTTTTTTGACTACCCCTGACCCATTTTGGGTTTTAATGATTCTGGTATAATGAATCGGGTTTTGACAACGAACAGAGAGGAGGATCATGCAATACAGGAAATTTGGTTCTTTGGACTGGGAAGTATCCGCGTTGAGTTTCGGCGCAATGCGCTTGCCTGTCCTGGACGATAAGAGCAGCAAGATCAACGAACCGTTAGCCACAGCGATGCTTCGGCGGGCGATTGACGCCGGCGTGAACTACGTGGATACCGCCTGGGGATATCACCAGGAGCAGAGTGAACCCTTTCTCGGCCGTGCTTTAAAGGATGGCTATCGTGAAAAGGTCCATTTAGCCACAAAAATGCCCTCCTGGCTGATCAAGGAGGCGGCAGATTTTGACCGTTACCTGGAAACACAGATGGAACGGCTGGATGTTGACCACCTGGATTTATACCTTTTGCACACATTGAATAAACGGCACTGGGATAAGCTAAAAGCGCTGGATGTGTTGACCTGGGCAGAAAAAAAGATGTCGGAGGGCGTGTTCCATCACTTCGGCTTTTCGTTCCATGACCAGTACAGCGTGTTTGAATCCATTGTGAATGACTATGACAACTGGGCGATGGCACAGATCCAATACAATTATATTGATGTTGATTACCAGGCAGGGCGAAAGGGTTTGAAACTGGCAGCAGACCGAGGTATGGCGGTGGTGATAATGGAACCGCTGCGCGGTGGGATGATCGCGAAAGATCCCCCGCCGGAGCCGGTGGCTGAGACCTATGCCAGCAGTGAGCGGGACTGGTCGCCCGTGGCCTGGGCACTCAATTGGCTGTGGGATCAGCCCGAGGTATCGACCACGTTGAGCGGCATGTCTGCGATGGAACATGTTGAAGAGAATTTAGCGCTCGCTACCGAGGCGGGCCTGGCGGAATTTACCGATGCAGATCATGCGCTGATCGATGCGGTGCGGAAGGCTTACGCCTCCCTGGAGCCGATCCCCTGCACGCAATGCGAATATTGCCTGCCCTGCCCGAGCGGTGTGGCCATTCCTCGCATCTTTGATGTCTATAACGAAGCAGTCTCATTTGATGCCTGGGGGCATGGACGCTGGGTATATAACAACATGATCAAACCGGAAGAGCGGGCGGATAACTGCACAGAATGCGGCGAGTGTGAAGCCATTTGTCCGCAGAACATCAAGATCATCCAGTGGCTGGCCACTGTGCATGAAAGATTGGCTGAACCTGCAGCTTGATTACTACTGACGCTGTAAAATTTACGTCTCAACCCCCGTTCCTGTACGGGGGTTGTCAATTTCAAGAAAGAGAAGACCGTTTTGAAGGTGATCCAGTGGCAACGCCTTGCCATCCGAAATTGAAACCCCTATAATGGAACCGATCATGAACACCTCACCTGAAGCAGACCGCAAAAAGATTGCCTGGCGCTGGATCTTGATCGGTTTGGCCCTCGCGCTGACTATCACCTGGCTTGTGCTGACACCGCCCGGGCTGCTCGGTAAAGCTGATGCGGTCGGTTACGCAGTGTGCCACCAAATTGCAGAGCGGTCTTTCCATATCCATGAGCGGCCGTTTCCGCTGTGCGCCCGCTGTTCGGGCTTGTTCCTGGGGGCATTGCTGGGGCTGGTCTACCAGGCAGCCCAGGGCAGAAAAGGACGCATGCCCCCCTTAGAGGCCAGTGTGTTTTTCGGCCTGCTGGCACTGGCCTGGGTGTTGGACGGGGTCAACTCGTTTTTAATGCTGGTCCCCAGCATTTCATCTGTCTACCAGACGCAAAACTGGACCCGGCTGATGACCGGGACGGGGATGGGTCTGGCCATGGCAGCGATTTTATTACCGGCTTTCATCCAAACCATGTTCCGCCACTGGGAAGACCAGCCAGCACTTGGGAGCTGGAAGCACATCCTCGGGCTGGTCGTCGCTGCGGGAGTCCTGGTGGTGCTGATCCTGCTTGAAATCCCCTGGATCCTTTACCCGCTGGCACTGCTTGGCGCCGGGGGTGTGGTGGTGCTGCTGGTCATGGTCTACAGTATGGCGCTGGTGATGCTTTTCAAGCGCGATAATACGTACGACCGCTTCAGCCAGTTGCTGGTCCCGCTCCTGGGGGGATTTGTCCTGGCGCTGCTCCAGATCGGGGCGATTGACCTGGTTCGCTATCTCCTGACGGGCACCTGGGGCGGCTTTAGCCTATAACCATCCTCCGTTATAATTAACCGTAAGGAAAACAGAAAGCGAGTAATTATGGACATTATTGCGGCTTTTGGACTTTCGGCGTCCGCTGGACTGAATGCATATATCCCCCTTCTGGTTGTGTCGCTGCTGGCAAGGTTCACCCATTTGATCGAACTCTCGGAGGGATGGCGTGCGTTGGAGAGCTGGTGGATTATCGGGCTGCTGATCGTGTTATCTTTGATCGAGTTCTTCGCGGATAAGATCCCGGCGGTGAACCACATTAACGACATCATCCAGACGCTGATCCGCCCGACGGCAGGCGCAATCCTGTTTGCCGCCAGTGCCAATGTGATCACGGAAATCCACCCGATACTGTCGATTACGATCGGGCTGCTGGTAGCTGGCAGCGTGCATGCAGTCAAATCCGTGGTCGTGCGCCCGGCTGTCACGGCCACAACTGCCGGCATGGGTGATGTGCCCGTCAGCATCATGGAGGACGTGATCGCCATCACGCTTTCGGTGCTTTCGGTGGTCATCCCGATCCTCGTGGCGATCATCTTGGTTATCCTGGCAGTGTGGATCATCTGGTGGATCAGTAACCGGTATTTTAATCAGCCATCTCGGCCCTGAGATGTTACCATCAGGTTTCGATTTTTCATTTATAATGGTGTTCAGGACAACAAAAAAGGAGTGACCTATGTCTTATCAAGATCATGGACCAACCCCGACCCCGGTTTACCAGCAGAATTCCTCCCTGG